>JBIQML010000001.1:0-38458 GCA_044463405.1 Nakamurella lactea
TCACCGCGGACGACATCGACGTGCCGCTGACCTACGACGACGTCGCGGCCGCCGGGTCGCTGCTGGGCACCACGGCGCTGATGATCTACAACGAGACGGTGTCGGTGCCGTGGGCCGTGATGAAGTGGGCCGAGTTCTACCGCGACGAGTCGTGCGGCAAGTGCGCGCCCTGCCGGGTCGGGACGTTCTGGATGAGCGGCGTCCTGCAGCGCATCGTCACCGGACGCGGCACCATGGAGGACATCCAGACCCTGGACGACACCGCCTTCAACATGTTCGGCCGGGTGTTCTGCGCGCTGGGCGATGGTGCCGCCACGTCGGTGACCAGCGCCATCCAGCGCTTCCGGCAGGAGTTCGTCGACCTCGTCACCGGGGTGACTCCTCCCGTTCTTGAGGCCAGCGAACTGGTGGGGGCGCATTGATGTGACGACATCCGCACAGGTCCCGACCAAGGACCGCCCGCCACTGCCGCCGGGCCATGTACGCCTGATCATCGATGGTATCGAGGTGACCGCGCCCAAGGGCGAGATGGTGATCCGCACCTGTGAGCGGGTGGGCATCGAGATCCCGCGGTTCTGCGAGCACCCACTCTTGGACCCGATCGCCGCCTGCCGGCAGTGCATGGTCGAGGTGCAGATGGGCGGACGGAAGTTGCCCAAGCCGCAGCCGGCGTGCGCCACGGTGGTGGCCGAGGACATGGTGGTGGCGACGCACCTGACAAGTGCGATCGCGGCGCGCGCGCAGAAGGCCAACCTCGAGTTCCTCCTGGTCAATCACCCGCTCGACTGCCCGATGTGCGACAAGGGCGGCGAGTGCCCGCTGCAGAATCAGACGTTGGTCAACGGGCCAGGCGAATCCCGCTTTCACGAGGCCAAGAAGGTATTCGTCAAGCCGGTGCCGATATCCACCGAGATCCTGCTGGACCGCGACCGGTGCATCCAGTGCTACCGGTGCACCCGCGTCTCCGAGCAGATCGCCGGCGACCCGTTCATCGACATGGCTACCCGCGGCACCGCGATGCAGGTGGCCACCGGGCCGGGCGTCCCGTTCCAGTCCTACTTCTCCGGCAACACCATCCAGATCTGCCCGGTCGGGGCGCTGACGTCCACCGCGTACCGGTTCCGGTCGCGGCCGTTCGACCTGGTGTCATCGCCGAGCATCTGTGAGCATTGCGCCGCCGGCTGCGCGCTGCGCACGGATCACCGCAGCAACGTGGTGCTGCGCAGGCTGGCGGGTGACGATCCCGAGGTCAATGAAGAGTGGAACTGCGACAAGGGCCGATTCGCCTTCAACTACTTCAGCGGTGACGATCGTCTGAGGTCGCCGCTGGTGCGGAACGCGCACGGCGAACTGGTGCCGGCGTCCTGGACAGACGCCATGGCGGCCGCTGCGACCGGTCTCGCAGCGGCCAAGCGCACCGGCGGCGTGGGCGTTCTGGCCGGCGGCAGGCTGACCGTGACCGACGCCTACGCGTACGCCAAGTTCGCACGGGTGGTGCTGGGCACGAACGACGCCGACTTCCGCGCACGAGATCACTCCGCCGAGGAGCTGACGTTCCTCACAGACCGGGTGGTTGGCACGTCGCCGCGGACAGGTGGGCTCACCTACACCGCGCTGGAGACCGCCCCGGCGATCCTGCTGGTGGCGTTGGAACCCGAGGAAGAGTGCCCGATTCTCTTTCTCCGCCTGCGGAAGGCTAGCCGCTGCGGCACCCGGATCACCGCGATCGCGCCCTGGGCCAGCGCCGGATTGTGCAAGACCGCCGGCGCGCTGATAGCCGCCGGTCCCGGCGACGAGCCAGCCGCCGTGCGCCGGCTAGCGGAGCCCGACGGCGATACCGGTATAGGGCTGCGGCAAACGGGTGCTGCGATCCTGGTGGGTGAACGTGCCGCGCAGATACCGGGCCTGCTCACGGAGGTTGGTCATCTGGCGGATACCACAGGGGCAGGACTGGCGTGGGTACCCCGGCGGGCGGGGGAGCGTGGTGCCTTGGAGGTCGGCGCCGTCCCGACACTGCTGCCCGGTGCACGGGCGGTCGTGGACCCGGCGGCACGTGCCGAGGTTGAAAGCGCTTGGGGACTCGGCAGCGGGGCGATACCGTCCGCGCCGGGTCGGGACACCGCGGACATCCTGGCCGCGTCGGCGGCCGGCGAACTCGGCGGACTGCTGGTCGGCGGCGTGGAGCTGGCCGACCTACCCGACCCCGCTGCCGCGCGGGATGCCGTTGCTGCCGCCGGGTTCGTGGTCAGTCTCGAACTTCGGCGTAGCGAGGTCACCGACCTTGCCGATGTGGTCCTCCCGGTGGCCGCCGCCGCGGAGAAGGCCGGAGCCTATCTGGACTGGGAGGGCAGAGTGCGGCCGTTCGACAAGGCGCTGAAGCTGGTCGGCGGCATGGACGACGCTCGCGTGCTGGACACCCTCGCCGCCGAGATGGGAGTGGACCTGTGCACCCGCACCCCCCAGGCGGTCTCGGCCGACCTCGCCCGGCTTGCAGGAGGGCAGACCGCCGGCTCGCCGGGACCGTCCCCGGCCGCGACAACCGCGACGACCACGACCGATGCACCTCCGCCCCCCGCGGTGTCGCCGCCCGGCCAGCTGCGACTGGCCTGCTGGCGGATGCTGCTGGATGACAGCCGAAGCGAGGACGGTGAGTCAAACCTGGCCGGTACCCGAAGGCCCGTCACCGCCCGGATCCACCCGGAGGTGGCCGCAGGTCTGGGACTCGATAAGGGTGACCTGATCACGATCACCGGGTCCACCGGCTCGTTGACCCTGCCGGCCCTGGCGTGCGACATCGTCGAGGACGTGGTGTGGGTCCCCGGGCGCATCGGCCGGCGCTCCACGTGTGCGCGGCTCGGCGTGGCGGTCGGAGACGTGGTGAGTGTCGCGAGGGCGGCCACCGACGCGGTCCCGGACACGCCCGAACCCATCAATGATTCGCAGTCGCGCCTGGGTGACCGCGTCTCCGGGATGGGCGGGATGACCTGATGATCCGCGAGGGATGCTCGTCGGATCCCGGCCGCGGGTACCGGCGGCTGCTGAACCTGCCACGAGCACGACTCATCGAAGCACCGAGGAACCGGAGGTAGCGGTGTCGATATTTGACCCCCTCAAGGGCTTCGGCGTCACCTTCGGCACCATGTTCCGTCAGGTCGTCACGGAAGACTATCCGGCCAACCCGGCATTGACCGCGCCGCGATATCGGATGCGTCATCGGCTCAACCGGCACCCCGACGGCCTGGAGAAATGCATCGGGTGCGAGCTCTGCGCCTGGGCGTGTCCCGCAGACGCCATCTATGTGGTGGGAGGCAACAACACGCTCGACGAGCGGTACTCGCCCGGGGAGCGGTACGCGAAGGACTACCAGATCAACTATCTGCGATGCATCGGCTGTGGCATGTGCGTGGAGGCCTGTCCCACTCGCTCATTGACGATGATCAACGAATACGAATTGGCCGACGACGACCGCCAACGGTTGATCTACACCAAGGACATGCTGCTGTCGCCGTTGCTGGCCGGCATGGAGGAGCCGCCGCACGCGATGCGCCTCGGTGACGAGAAGGCCTACTACGTCGATGGTCCGGAATTGCTGGCCGAGTTCAATGAACGCAACCGGTCCCAGGGCAACCGCATTCCACAGCCCCCGCCACTTCCGCCGCTGGGCGTCGCGACAGGAAGGTCGGCCCGCAGGGTGTTGCGGTCGACCGGCCGCTGAGCAGGGCGGGTCCTCCTCCGGCGGGGATCCGGCCCCGATTGGTCTGCAGGCTCCACGACCCCGACCCGCCACAACAGGGACTTTTGCCTCTGGTCCGCGGAGGTGGACGTGGCGATGGTGGGTACAGGCAACTGCAGGTTCGTCGCGACGAAGCTGGGTACAGCCCGTCGGCCGGGCCTGAAGCGCACGGAACCGGGGGCGTGGAAGGACGCGATGACGTTGGCCGTTCCGGCAAGTTCGAGCATCGTGTGGACCGCGGACTGTTCGTCGACGGTGGAACTGTGCCGTTGCGACGGGCCGCGCACCGGTGTTCTCCGACCGCCCGCATGTTTCACATCGCGTCACCAGAAGGCGCCGGTCGCGGAGTTCGACCTCTCGGTTCCCGCTAACAAGCTGGCGCTGTACGAATGCCTCCTACGCAGCGGGACGGCATTCGACATCTATTACTGGATCAACCTTTCGGACCTCGCGCAGCTGTGGCCCCGCATACACCTCGAGCGAGGGATGCGTGCGGAATGGTCCAGAGCCCTTCGCGCACTGGGGTTCAGCGCGGCCACAGGGTGATCCGGAGTCGACGAAGACATATCGGCGCTGCTCGAATCGGTGACGCCCCCTCAGGGCGCGCCATAGTTCACGCCGCCGGGTTCGACCGGCGGACCGGGGGCCGACCGATCCCTCCGGTGCTTGCACGGGCATACCTGCTCGCGGGTTCCGGATGTCGGTCGGCCCCGTCTGTGGTGTCGTCGGGATGATCCCACCGCCGCCAGCGAGGCCCGACTGGCGCCCGGCGTGCTGCGCCATGGGCGCGCGTCAGTCGCCGGGCGCGGGATTGGCGATGCGTCCCCAGGTGGACTTGTTGCCCCAGATGTTCTGACGCAGCCCTTCCAGTTGCAGGACCTGCGAGTGGTCGACGAACAGGTTGACCTCGTTGCCGTAGTTCTTCACGTACCACTCAAACACCGGTGGGTCGGCCGCTTCGAACATGACGTTGCGCGCCCCGAGGCCGTTCATGATGGCGGCCGCAGCGCTGGTGTTCCACTCGGCGACGTTCTCGGTGATCCCCTCCGATTCGATCATGATGATGCTGGCCCCGGCGTCAAGCGCCCTCGTGCCACGGTCCACAAGATCGCCGATGTCCTTGCGGCTCTCGGCTGCCAGTTCGGCGATCGACGAGTCACCGCCGGAGCCGAACTGGATGCCCAGCTCCGGCTTGGCCTTCAGTCCCGCCTTGACGACCTGCTCCACCAGGCGCAGCAGGCCCTCGGTCGGGACGGACAGGAACCCGGTAGATATCTCGATGACGTCGAAACCGGACTCCTTGGCCTCCTTGAGGTAGTGCGCGACGGCATCCGGCCCGTAGCGCAGCACGGTCTCGACCCAGCCGCCGGACGAGATGTAGGCGTCGTGGGAATGGGCAAGGTCGGAGAACGCCCGAACCTGCTCGCGGGGCAACAGCGCAAACGACCCGCCCGCCCATTTGACGCCGTCGACCCACTGGCCGGCCACGTCCAGCACGTCGGCCAGGTGCCGTGTGCCGTAGGTGGAGTAGTAGGGGCCGCGGACCTCCGTGAGCCCGAAGGTCCTGGGCTTTTCGGGCCGGTAGGCGCGGGGAATGAAATCGAAACTGGTGTCAGCCATGATGGCTCCTTCCTGCGATGGGCAGCAACCGGCTGCCCGGTGGATGCGGCCGACGGAATGCCGGCTACCCGCCGCGGCCCCTCGGAACCACGGCAAGCAATCGAGTGAGGTCGGTGACGGGACCGTCGGCCAGATGCTCGATCGCGCCCGCGATGTCGTCGGCCAGCGTGCCTCCGGTGAACGGGACGAGCAGCCGGCGGTACTTCGTCATAGCGGTCTGCCAGTCCAGTGGCTCGGCTGTCGAGCCGCGGTATGATGATGCCTCGGCGACCAGGTGTGTGCCGTCATTCATCTCGACGTCGACGCGGGCGGGCATCTCGGCGGGGAACCGCGCGGTGAAGCCGTCGTCCGGGCGGACGTCCACGCGGTGCAGAAGGGTCTGCGCGTCGTCGGCGATGATGCGGTCATGATCGAACTGGGCCGGCTCCACGGCGCCGTCCAACAGCGCGACCGCTACCAGGTATGGCAGCGAGTGGTCGGCCTCCTCCTTGGTGCGGATCGTCCGCTTGTCGCCCTCCTCACCGCCACCGATGATGTCGAAGGCCACGCGGAATGTCGTGACGGTGACGTGGCGGACCCGGGAGGCGTCGAATCCGCGCCGGCAGGCGATCTCGACGGCTGACTCCAGCGCTGTCTGGGAGTGGATCTCGGCGTTGTACTTCTTCACGATCGTGCCCAGCACTCCGTTCAAGTCCTCGGCGTCCCAGTCGATCTCGAAGTCACCGGCGATCGTGTCACGAAATCCCTTGTTTCCCTCGAAGACCAGCCGGGGGCCCGTGATGCCAGCCTGGGCCAGCAGCGCCGCATGCATGCCTTGCATGGCGACCTGCGGGTAGGCGAGCCCCTTCCAGTGCGACAAGTCCCCGGTCCGGGTCACGCGCAGCGCGTTGCCGGCGGTCCCGGATATCGCGATTGCGTTCGCCGTCTGCTCCGCGGTCAGCCCGAGGACCCTCCCGACACCTGCCGGCACCGCGTACGCCCCCTGCACGGTGTGGTCGAATCCTCTCGCCCGCACCGGCGCCACGGTCGACAGCCGAGTCTGCACCTGGTAGGCGACCGCAAGTGCCGTCAGGAACTCGCGGCCCGATGCCCCAGCCGTCTCGGCCGCTGCCAGCACGGCGCCCATGTTGTCCGACGGATGGCATGTCTCGCCCGGCGCCAGGTAACTGTCCATGAAATCCAGGTATCTGCTCAACGCGGTGTTGTAGAAGGCCACACGATCCGGGGCAGACGATCCTCCGCCGATCAGCGTCGCGGCCCCCGCGCCGCCCAGGCGGTCGGCCAGCCGGCGGATGGCCCGGATCGGTTCGGCATTCAGCGCAGCGATCGCGACGCCGACCGTGTCCAGGACTCGGATCGTGAGTTGGTCGCGGGCCGCCGGGCTCATTGCGTGCTCATCGATGCGTGTGACGAAGTCGGCGAGGCGCTCGACCTCTGACAGTTCCGAGGCCATCGCTGGCCTCCCTCCACCCAAGCGTTCGACGGGGTGTCTCTCCGCCGGCGCAGGCGCGTCACCGTCGGTCCGAGACTGCCGGTGCCCGACGGGCGCACCGTCACCGCTGAGCGGACCAGTCGCTCGCGACGCGCTGACACCATCGTCGTCATCGTTGATGTCTCGCTGCCAGGGACCAACGTCCTATTTCGCCCAGTTCGGCATGTCTGCCTGGTCACACGAAACCGTGCTCGGGCGCCGCGCTCGCTGTGGCATGGACCGTCGCTTTGAATCCCGTTGGGATGTGCACGGCTCGGCGGTAGGTCCGTTCCTCGTGCCCGGTGGTTCCGGTTGCCGAAGGCGCTCTCGCGCGTGAAACTGGTTGGGCCGCCGTCGCGTCGATCGGAACGTAGAATAGACGAGGAGACAGATGACACGTGCGGTGCAGCAGATCGTGATCATCGGTGGCGGCCTGGCCGGCACCGGCGCGGCAGTGTGCCTCCGCGAGGAGAATTTCACCGGTCGCATCGTGTTGATCAGCAGTGATGCGGCACTCCCGTACGACCACGTTCCGCTGTCCAAGAACTACCTCCGTGGCGAGCCCGGCCATCACCAGTTGTTCCTCCACGACGAGTCCTTCTACCGGCAACGGAGCATCGACCTGCGCCTGGGCACGACCGTCACCACGATCGATACAGCACGTCACCGCGTGCGTCTCGACTCGGGCGAGCATCTCGGCTATGACAAGTTGCTGATCGCGACCGGGTCGTCGAACCGGCAGCTTCGAGTACCGGGCGATGATCTCGGCGGCATCTTCTACCTACGTACGTTGGCCGATGCGGACCGGCTCAAGAGCGCGTTGGCACACGCGGGCACCCTGATCGTGGTCGGAGCCGGCTTCGTCGGGTGCGAGGTCGCTGCCTCGGCTCGACAGATGGGTCTGGACGTGACGCTCATCGGCCGCGAATCGCAGCCGATGCTGAAGGCCCTCGGGCCCATCGGGGCTGGGTTCTATGCGGACCTTCACCGCGCACACGGCGTGCACCTGCACATGGGCGTGGGGCTATCGCACTTCACCGGCAACGATGGTGAGGTTCACGGCGCGGTGCTGGATGATGGCACCGAATTGCCGGCCGACCTGATCATGGTGGGTGTGGGTGCCGAGCCCGCCGTGGGCATGGCGGCGGCGGCCGGCATCCCCATCGACCGGGGCATCATCACCGATGAAACCCTGGCCACCGGCGTGGCGGACGTCTACGCGGCCGGTGACGTCGCGAGCGTTCGCAGCGCCCTGTTTGCTGATCGGCCGGGCGGCGGTCACTTCGCCGCCGCGCTCTCGCAAGGGCCGGTAGCCGCGCGGAGCATGCTCGGTCAGCCGGCTCGATATGAGTCGATGCCATTCTTCTTCAGCGACCAGTACGACGTGTGGATGGAATTTACTGGTCATCCCGTGGCAGATGCCGACGTCGTGACGCGGGGTGATGTCGCCGGTGGACAGTTCGTCGTCTTCTGGCTGCGCGGAGAGAGCCTCGTCGGCGCGATGAACGTCAATGTTCTCGGCGTGCCGGATATCGTGACGCCGCTGATCGCCGGCGGCCGGTCGGTGGACCGAGCGGCTCTTGCCGACCCGACCATAGATCTGGAGAGCCTGGTTGACGAGTAGTCGCCGCCCGCCACGCACGCGACCCACCGCTCCCCATCACAGCGGGCCGGCGTCATTCGGGCACGACCGGGACGTGATGGCCTCGCACCGGGCACGATCGTGACGGACCGGCCATGACCGTCGTTCCGACGCTGCGCGTGATTGCCGCCGGCGCGTCGCGTGACCTGGTGAATCGCCTGATCCCGGAGATGCCGGGCGGTATCACGGTGTCGGCGCGCTTCGGGCCGGTCGGTGAGGTACACGACCGGGTGTCCGGCGGCGAACCGTGCGACGTGGTGATCACCAGCGCGGCGGGGCTGGCGGACCTGGTGGCCGACGGGCTGTTGGTCGGTAGATCGTCACGCGACGTGGGTTCGGTGGTGACGGCGCTGGCCGTCCGCGACGGTGACGAGACACCCGACCTGACGGACGGTCTCGACCGCATCCTGCTCGATGCGGATGCGCTGTACTGCCCGGACCCGCGGGCCGCCACCGCCGGCAGGCACCTGTGGTCGGTGCTGGGCCGCATGGGGATCGTCGACATGCTGGTGCCCCGGCTGCGGGCCTTTCCGCATGGCGCAGCCGCCATGGCCGCGCTGGCGGAATCGGACGCCGCAGCGCCGATCGGCTGCACCCAGCTGACCGAGATCCTGGCCACGCCCGGTGTCCGGCCCGCGGGCGCGCTGCCGGCGCCATACGATCTGGCGACCGTCTACCGGGTCGCGGTCGGGGTCGGTGCCGGCGACCCCGAGTCGGCGGCTCGGTTCGTCGACCTCGTCACCGGGACGGCTCACGCGGGCCTGCGGGCATCGCTCGGTTTCGAACCGGTCGGGCCCTCACGATGAGCAGGTCAGCCGGGCGTCCGCCCAGTCGCCGTGATCGTGGCCGTTGCCGTCACCGCCCTCCCCGACAACCAGATCGACCATCTGCGCGCCGCTGATGTCCACGTCCATCGGGTACGGGTCCGAGGATCCGTATAGCACCGGCGTGGTCGACAACGGCTTCCCGTCCGCGACGACGCTGAAGGTCACCGACCCGCTGTTGCCGACCTCGTCGTCGACGCCGACGGTCGCCTGGAACCGGGTGCACTGCCCGCCGAGATACAAGGCCACGTCACTGGGGGAGTTGGTGCCCAGCCCATGCGCGAACTGCTGGCCGTTCAGGGTGATGGTGCTCCCGTCGCCGGCGGCGGTCTCTCCGTTGCTCATGTCGCGCTCCACCGGGCCCCACCCGTTGCTGGCCGAGAAAAACGGCAGCGCGCTGACCTCGACATTTCCGGTGGGTGGTGTCGGTAGCGCCCGGATGTCCCGCACGGTCGTCAGCTGCTGGGCGCCGTGCCGGCCCGGCTCACCCTGCTGGTAGTCGGCGACCACCGCCAGCTCCGAGATCGTCGGCAGCGAGTCGGGCGCCGTCACCGTCCAGGAGGCGGTGAACGAGTGCCCGGGGGGCACCGGATGGCTGGCGCTGGTCGGTGTGGTGGGTGTCGCCGTCCAACCGTCCGGGATCGTCAGGTGCAGCCGCACGTCCCGCGCCGCGCCCGCGCCGGCGCCACTGTCGGTCGAGAACGTCGCCGACACCGTCGCGGTGGACCCGGGGGACATCGAGCCGGGAACGTGCGCCGTGAGCGAAGCGTGGTGCGGGGCCGGCATGCGGTAGGTGGTCGCGTCGTAGCCCGGGCTCGATACCGGCGGCACCCGCAGCGACGACACCGGGGATCCGTAGCTGAACAGCGACACCGTCCCCAGTCCACCGGTGCTGCCGTCCTCGTTGGTGACGGCGATCGCGATGGTGTTGCGCCCGTCCGGGTTCAGAATCCCGGTCGGGATCACGAACTCGTGCTGCGGGCCGATGTTGTTGATGTACTTGCCGAGTTGCCAGCCGTTGACGTAGATGAAGGCCCGGTAGGCGCGGCTGGGGTCGTCAGAGATGCGCAGTCCCACTGAGGTGTCCTGGTCCTTCGGGAGGTTCAGGTTGACGGTGGTGCGGTACCAGGAGACCCCAGGCGTGGTGTCGGTGGTGGGCAGTGTCACGTTCTGCCAGTGGTTCTCGGGGAAGCCGGGCAGCGTCCAGCCGGCCCGCTCTCCGTACAGGCCCCCGGTGTTCAGCGGGCCGCGGACCGGGTCGAGGCCCTGCTCGCCACCGCGGGTGCCCTGAATGCGCCAGGTGATGGTGGCCAGCGGCGAGCCCGCGACCGTCGCACCGGTGAGGCCGCGGGCCTCCTTGTTGGTGTTCTGGACGTTGTAGTCCTCGTTGTGCCCGGAGGTGTCTACCAGCACCGAGACCTCGTTGTCGGAATCGACATTCACGACGCCGGCCGGGAAGGCGAAGGTGTGCGTCGCGTCGTCGGAGTGGCCCAGGTAGGTGCCGTTGAGCCACACCTGGTAGTTTCCGGCCGTTCCGGTGATCGCCGACAGGGTGATGCCGGTGCTCGCCGTCGTGGCGTCGAAGTGCCCGCGGTACCACACATCGCCGTAGTGGAAGCCGTAGTCGTCCTGGAACAGCACCGGCAGGGTGACGGGGGTGGTGGTGCTGTTCGAGGTCATCTTGTCGGCGACCTGCCAACTGGAGTCGTCGAAGGCAGGCTGCGATTCCGGCGACCCCTGCATGCGCTTCCAGTGCGTCAGCGCCGGCAACTGCACCGGTTGCGGGCCGCCGATCTCGCCGAGCCGCGATCCGCTGGGCGTGGGTGCGGTGGCGAGCCTGTTGCCGTTCCAGGTGTAGCGCGAGGCGTCCGAGGCGAAGACCTCGATCTGCTGCGCGTCGTCGGAGTCCCCGGTCAACTCCAGGGTGCCGCGCGACAGCTCCGCGGAGCGCAGCAGATCCGTTCCGTATACCAGCACCGGGCCGGCGGAATCCGCGGCCAGCCAGAACTTCTCGGCCTGCTGGTCGGTCCCGATCAGAAGCAGGAGTGGCCGGACGCCGCCGCCGGTGATCAGGACGCGCGCCAGTGCGTGGTGGGTGTAGTTGAGCCGCAGGTCGCCGGTGGCCGCGTCCCAGGTGGTGGCGATGTCGCCGGAGAGCACGTGCACGTCGGGCTTGGCGGTGTAGTTGAGCACCGTCTCACCGTCGGTACCGTCGGCGCCGTACAGCACCGCCACGTCCCGATCGCCGATGGTCTGGTTGGTCAGGATCTCGGAGGTGGAGTACTGCATCCGGGTCTGGCCGAGCAGGTAGTTGGCCACGATGATCGCGGAGTCCCGGCCGTTCAGGGTGATCGAGGTTCCGGGCTGCTGCGGAACGCTCGGATACACCCTGGCCGATCCGCTGGGCAGGTCGATGGCGTCCAGCGAGACGAACGTGCCGGCGGAGGCCGGGTTGCGTTGGCCGGTGACGACGATCTTCAGGGTGTGCGCGGTGTCGGGGAGGCCGCTGGCGGTGTACTGCACCTGACCGTTCACGGTGCCCGACGAGTAGCCGTCGACCGAGGCGACCTTGTTGCCGTCCAGGTAGACGTCGGCGATGCCGTGGTTGGCGGCCGTGGAAGCGATCCAACGGATGGCGGTTCCGGTGAAGGGGATTGTCACGCTGTCGCCGGCGGTGTCGGAGAACGACTCGGTCTGCTGGTACTCGCCGTGCGTGTAGCTCTGCTCGGGGCCGACGTGCGACCAGTTCCCCTCGTAGTGCAGGTCGGTGGTGTCGGCATCGTCGTAGGTGTAGGTGGAACTGGCGCCGAGATCGATCGAGATGTGCGTGGAGTCCGTGGACGTGGCGGTGGAGTCCCGGTGCCGCAGCACGTGGAACTGGGTGTGCGTGTCCGGGTTGATCCGGGCGGTGTCCACGATGGCGTCATCGGGCGGGGCGCCGACTCCGAGCGCGTCGGTCTTGGTCAGTGGCGCGACGGCGTGGGTGAAGTAGCCGATCAGCTTGTCCTGCTGATACTTCGCCGTCAGTTGCCGGGCCTCGGTGATCGGTGCGCCGTAGTCGTAGGAGGTGTAGACGGCGGGCTCGGCCTGGTTCCCCCAGTTCGTGCCGCCGTAGGTCATGTAGAAACTCTGCATGGTGGCGCCGACGGCGATGTTGTTCTTGTAGAACACATTGGCGAAGTCAGCACCGGTGAGTTGCCGGCACTTGTCGTAGCCGGGGCCGCCCCATGGGTCGAAGGCACCGCCCTGGTACTCCGGGGTGTAGAGCGGGCTTTCGTTCGGGTGGTCGTAGGAGATGTTGTCCACCGGACGCCATTGTGTCGGATTCGAGCAGTTGAACCCCTGCGGGTACGAGTCGGGTCCGTCGATGTCCAGCGCTGCCCGCCCCGAGTTGAAGGTGCCGTTGTTGTTCCCGGTCAGCGGCACGGTGATGCCGTCGGAGCGAACCTTGGTCTCCAGCTTCTCCATGTAGTCACGGCCGGCGGTGGAGCCGTCGTAGTACTCGTTCTCCACCTGGTAGGCGATGATCGGCCCGGTGCCGTTGGTCATCTGGTGGCGGGCCAGGATCGCGTCGATGTGCGTGAGCCACTGGTTCGCGTAGGTCAGGTAGTCGGGATCGGCGCTGCGGTCCAGGCCGGGCTTGGTGCCCAGCCAGGCGGGGAAGCCGCCGCCGTCCACCTCGGCGTTGATGTACGGGCCGGGCCGGGCGATCACGTACAGGCCGACCTGGTCGGCGATGTCCAGCAGCGTGTCGACGTCCCGGACGCCGGTGAAGTCGTACACGCCGGGTGCCGGGGAGTGGTAGGCCCAGTCGAAGTAGATGGAGACGCCGTTGAACCCGGCGGCCTTCATCTTTTGCAGCACGTCACGCCACAGGCCGGGGCTGGGCAGCCGGAAGTAGTGGAACTCGCCGGAGTAGATGTACGTGCGCTTGCCGTCGATCTTCAGCGAGTACTGGTCGTAGGAGATCGTGTGCGGGACACCGCCGCTCAGGGTGCGGGCGGCCGGATCTGCCGCCGGTGACGCCGTGTGTGCCGTCGTGGCCGCAGTGGCGGTGACGGGGGTTGCCGACGCACCCGCGTTCGGCGCCGCCAGCGAACTCATGCCGAGGGTGACGGCCAGAGCGGTGAGACCCGCGGCCACCCGGCGGGGGCCCGACCGGTTCCGGGAGCGGCGGACGGCGGCGGATGTGGTGAACGGCATGAACAATCACTCCCCAGCGGATGTGCCGTGATGGTGATGGCGGTGATGGTGATGGCAGTGCAGGCGGCAGCGGGAATGCCGGCGCGCGTTACGGACAGATCACCTGCGCGCCCCCCCAGTCCCCGTTGTCGTGTCCCACGCCGTCGCCGGCGTCACCGACGACCAGGGTCAGCGTGGACACGCCGGTGACGTCGGCGGACATTTGCTGCGGCGGATCCCCGCCGCGCATCACTCCGGTCTGTGCGAGAACGGTCCCGTCGCCGAGCACCTGGAACGTCACCGATCCCTTGCCGCCGGCGCTCAGATCCAGCCCGACGTCGCTGGAGAACGAGGTGCACTTGCCGGCCAGGTCGACCTCCACCGTGCTCACCGCGTTGGTGCCCAGGCCCTTGGCGTAGGCCGTGCCGTCGATGTTCAGCGGTGCTCCGTCCCCCTCGCCGGTGCCCTCGACGTTCTGGTCGCGCTCCACCGGACCCCAGCCGTTGGTGGAGGAGATCCACGGCATGTCGCTGATGTAGACCAGGCCGTGCGCCCGCACCGACACCGATCCCGACGCGCCGGTGCTTAGATCCCGCCCGTCCTGGTGGTAGCCGGCCAGGATCGCCACCGGGTACCGGCCGCCGGCGGCGTCGGTGGGCATCGTCACCGTCCAACTCACCGCCGCGGTGCCTTCCGGGGCCAGCGTGGCCGGTGCCGGTTGCACGGCGGCGGCGGTCCAGCCGTCCGGAACGTCCAGCGTCGCCTGCAGATCGGTGGCGATCGGCCCGGCGTCGTTGCGGATGGTGCTGGCCACGGTGAAGGTGTCCCCGCCGCTGAGCTGGTCGGCTCCGGTGAACGCCGGCGGGTCCACGGCCACGTCCAGCATCGGTTGCGAGGCGCCCCAGTCGGCGAGATCCCAGCCGGGGGCGTCGTTCTGCGCGACCGTGACGCCTCCGCGCACGGTGCCCAGGTCGACGAGCCGCACGTTCTCCAGGCCGTTGCCGGCACCGCCGTCGCTGGTGACCTCGATGGCCAGGCGGTTGTTGCCGTCGGGGTTCAGGATCCCGGTAGGCAGCACGAAGGTGTGCTGCGGGCCGACGTCGGCGATGTACTGGCCGACGTTCCAGCCGTTGAGGTAGATCAGCGCCCGGTAGTTGGCGCTGGACTGCCGAACCGAGGGGTCGCCGATCGTCAGGCCGATGGAGGCGTCGTCGGCCCTGGGCAGGTGCAGCCGGAAATCGGTGGCGTACCAGCTGGTCCCGGGGACGGCCGCGGCGGCGGGCGCCGGCACCGTGGCCGTCGACCATCGGGACGTCGGGTAGCCGGGCAGGTACCAGCCGTGCCGGTCCCCGTAGCTGCCGTTGGCGTTCATGATGCCGCGCGCCGTGTCGACCAGGTCCTCGCCGCCCTTGTTGCCCTGGATGCGCCAGGTGACCTGCGGTGTCTCGGCGTCACCGGCGCCGTCGGCCATGGTCATCGAGATCAGGCCCCGGCCTTCCTTCTGCGCGTCGTTGACGCCGCCGTCCTCGTTGTGCCCGTCGTTGCGGACCATCACGGCCAGCACGTGCGGTCCGGCAGTGCGAAGTGACTGCGGCACGGCGAATTCCACCGTGCCGGTGGTGGCCGGGGACGACTGCCCGGTGGCCAGCACGTCCTGCCCGAGGTACACGCCGTCCAGCCACGCCTGCAGCATGCCGGCGCCACCGCCGCCGTAGTGCAGCGTGATGCTGGCCGGGGACGCGCCCGCATAGTGGGCCCGGTACCACACGTCACCCTGGTGGAATCCGTAGTCATCCGCGGTGAGTACCACGGCACCGTCCGGTGGCGGGGTGGTGCTGTTGGTGGAGGTCCTGTCGGCTACCGGCCAACCGGAATCGTCGAAGGACGATTGGGACTCCGGCGAGCCGAACTGCGTCTTCCACGTCACCGCCGACGCGGGGCCGCTCAACTCGGGCAGGCTGATGCCGACCGGGCCGGGCAACCGGCGTTGCGCGGTCAGGCTCTGGTCGGCGACGGTGCGGGCGGCGGCGACGTGCCCGCCGTTCCACTTCAGGTGCTTGATCCGGGACGGTGCCCACACCTGCAGGTCCGAGGGCTGGGAGGTGTCGCCCGTCAGGAACAGGTTGACTCCGTGCACCGTCGCGCTGCGGACCAGTTCGGGGCCGCGAACCAGCACCGGTCCGGCGGAAGTCTGCGGCTGCCAGAAGGTTCCGGCGGTGTCGGTGTCGGCCACCAGCAGGGTCAACGGTTCGCGGCCGCCTCCGGTGATACGCACCTCAGCGAGGCCGTCGTGCGTGTAGTTCAGTCGCAGGTCGCCGGTGGCGGCATCGTAGGAGGTGTCGACCGAGCCCCCGGCGACCTGCACATGCGGGTTTGTCGGGTAACGCAGCACGGTCTCGCCGTCCTCGCCGTTCGGCCCGTAGAGCAGCGCCAGATGACCGCCCGTGACGTCCAGGTGCGTCATGATCTGCGAGGTCGAGTACACCAGGTGCGGGCTCGCGGTCCCGGCCGCCGGGTCCAAGTTGTAGTCGGCGACCAGGATCTTCGAGTCCTGGCCGTCGATCCGCAGGGTGCCCTGCTGTGGCACGGTGTAGCTGCCGTCGGCCGTGTCGATCGGGAACGTGAACGTGTCGTTCCCGGTCTCGTTGGACGGATCGTGCATGGCGATGTAGAAGTGCGTGCCGGTGTCCGGGTTCACGTCATCGTAGATCTTGATCTTGTCAGTGCTGGGCGCGATCATCGACGCGGGGTCGACCTTGGTCAGCGGCGCTACGGACTGCACGAACAGTCCGAGTTCCTTCATGGTGGTGGCCTTGGGGCGGATCTGCCGCGCCTCGCTGATGGCGGCGCCGTAGTCGTAGGAGGTGTAGACGACGGGGGCGGGCAGCCATCCCCACGATGTGCCACCGAATCCCATGTACACGTTGTGGATGTCGAGCCGGTTGGCGATGTCGGTGCCGTAGGTGACGCGTTCGTATCCGGAGCCCTCCTGCAACGCCATGCACGGGTAGCTGCCAGGGCCGCCCCAGTAGTCGAACCATCCGCCGCCGCGCTCGGCGACGAAACCGGGCGTGTTCGGTGAGGCCGATGCGCCGCCGTGCGCTCCGCCCGGACCCCAGATGCCCCAGTCCGGGGCGACGGTCGGGGAACCGGGGGTGTTGTTGCTATGGCAGGAGCCGCCGCCATAGCCGTCGAACGCGTACAGGTCGGTGGGTCCGGGCACCGTTCCCGGCACATCGGAACCGGAGGGTACCCAGATGCCGTTGCGGCCCTTGTCGTTGTGGAAGATCGGCACGGTGATGCCATCCGAGCGGACCTTGTCGTACAGGTGCTGCATGTAGCGCTGCTGGCTGCTGCCGGTGGAGGCCAACTCGTTCTCGATCTGGTAGAGGATGACCGGTCCGGATCCGTCGGTGTACTGGTGGCGGGCGAGGATGGCGTCGATGTGCGTGAGCCATTCGTCGGCGGCGGCCAGATAGTCGGGCGCGTCGCTTCGGGCGCGTCCCGCTTGCGTGGTCAACCAGCCCGGGAAACCTCCACCGTTGGTCTCTCCGTTGATGTACGGGCCCGGCCGGGCGATCACGTACAGGCCGACCTGGTCGGCGATATCCAGCAGCCTGTTCACGTCGCGGACGCCGGTGAAGTCGTAGACGCCGGGCGCGGGGGAGTGATAGGCCCAGTCGAAGTAGATCGACACGGCGTTGAAGCCCTCCGCCTTCATCTTCTGCAGCACGTCGCGCCACAGATCTGGGCTGGGCAGCCGGAAGTAGTGGAACTCTCCGGACCAGATGTAGGTGCGGTGGCCGTCGATCGTCAGCGAATACTTGTCGAAGCCGATGGTGTGCCGGTGGCCGTCCCCGAGCATGGGCCCTTGCCCGTCCGGTGAGGATGGGGCGGCCGCGGGCGACGACGACGCAGTGGGCGCGCTTACGGGTGACGAGAAAGCCGCCGAGCCGGTCGCCGGTGACGGGGACTCCGCGGCCCCGGCCGTTCCACCCAGTGAGGTCATGCCGAGCGCGAGGACCACGGCCGACAGGGCCGCGATGGTGCGGCGGTGCAGCGGGCGATGGACGGACCGGGTTCCGATCAAGGGCATAGCTACCTTCGAAGCGCGTGTTTGATTGTGGTGTGTCGTGTGGAGCACTGCGGTAGATCGACCGTAACCACACAGATACGCACGGTCAATACGCCGATCAGATCCACTGCGCTCCCGAGGTGCCGGGGTGGAGGCGCCGCTACCGTCACTGTCTGTAGTGATCTACGGCGGCCGCCGCTGCGTGTCTCGTCCGGACGGGGGTGCGGTACGTGACCGCGGCCCGCCCACTGCACGATCATGATCGTTTCCCGCCCTGACCCGGGCGGCGCTAGCGATTGTGGGCGACCGTGTTGATTAGCCGGGTGCGCGTCCGCGCCGGAGACGCTCGACGTCTGGTCACGAGGGCGCCGCATGTCCGGGCCGCGTCACGGCGGTTGGCGCGTCACGCTGGCACAGTGGCGTCATGGACGACAGCGATCGAGCCCTGAATGCCCCGAGCACTGACAGCGCCCAGGACGATCCCGCGATCGACGCCCGCACCCTTGATGGCACGGCGCTCCGCCGGCTACTGGATGGTCGTTATGCGGAGATCCGCGATCGAGTCCGTCGGGAGATCAGCAGGCACGCGGACGTGACCGCGGCGCGGGATCGGGGTCGGGACGAATACCGCGATCGGGCGCTCGACGTCGTCCTGGAGATGACCGGCGCCGGGATCACCACCATGGGCCTCCCGGCGACGTACGGCGGCGGGGGAGACCTGGGTGCGTCGGTGGCCGCCTTCGAGACGCTCGCGTTCGGCGATCTCTCGGTGTTGGTGAAGATGGGCGTCCAATTCGGTCTGTTCGGCGGTGCCATGCTGCAGTTGGGCACGTCACACCACCACCGCAGGTACTTGGCGGACATCGCGGCCGGACGGCTGCTGGGGTGCTTCGCGATGACGGAGACCGGCCACGGATCGGACGTGCAGGCGCTCGCCACCACTGCGACCTATCTCCCAGCGGACGGCGAGTTCGAGATCCACACCCCGGATCGTCTGGCGCGCAAGAACTACATCGGCAATGCTGCTCGGCACGGACGGGTGGCGATCGTGTTCGCGCAGTTGCGCATCGGTACCGAAGGGGAGTCGCAGGGCGTGCATGCCCTGATCGTTCCGTTGCGTGATGAGGCTGGGAATACGTTGCCCGGCATCGATATCACAGATGACGGGGAGAAGGTCGGTCTGAACGGCGTCGACAACGGCCAGATCGGATTCGATCACGTCCGGGTTCCGCGAGAGGCGCTGCTGGACCGATATGCCACCGTCACCCCTGACGGCGAATACCACTCGCCCATCGAGAACCCGGACCGGCGATTCTTCACGATGCTGGGCACCCTCGTGCAGGGCCGGGTATCCGTCGGCGGCGCCGGCATCAGCGCGGCCAAGGTGGCGCTGACGATCGCGGTGAAGTATGCGGTGCGGCGCAGGCAGTTCTCCGGCGGTGACGGGGAGGTTCTGCTGCTCGACCACCGGATGCACCGCCGTCGCCTGCTGCCGCTGCTCGCCCGCACCTACGCGCTGCACGCGGCGCAGGCGGTTCTGGTGGACGAGCTCGAAGAGTTGTTGTCGGGCCCGGTGCGTGACCCCGATGGCACCACCGGGAATGCGTCGCCAGGGGTCGAGCGGCGGCGCCGGGCGCTGGAGTCCCGCGCGGCCGGCACCAAGGCGCTGGGCAGTTGGCACGCGGTGCGCACCATTCAGGAATGCCGGGAGGCATGCGGGGGCGCCGGGTACATGGCCGAGAACCGCCTCGGTGCGTTGCGGGCCGACACAGACGTGTTCGCGACCTTCGAGGGTGACAACCATGTTCTGCTGCAGCTGGTGGCCAAGGGGCTCCTGACGGACTACACGACCTCGTTCGAGGAGTTGGATCCGTTGGGCACCGTGCGACTGGTCGCCGAGCAGGCGGTGGAGACGATCATCGAACGGACCGCCGTGCACCAGTTGGTGGAGCGCATCCGGGACATCTTCGCCGGCAACGACCACTGGGACGTCGATGCCGGCGTTCGGGACCCCGAGTACCAGCTGGCCATGTTGCGCTGGCGCGAGGAGCACCAGCTCACAGCGGTGGCTCGGCGGATGAAGCACTGGTCCGGGCAGGGACTTTCGAGTGATGAGGTCTTCCAGCGCGTTCAGGCACACTTGATCACCTGTGGGCGCTCCCATGTCGAGAGGCTGGTGCTGGAGGCGTTTCTCGTCCTTCAGCAGGCGATGCCCGAGGGTGCGGAGCGAGACACCATGAACGTGCTGTGTGACCTGCACGCGTTGTCGACGATCGAGGCCGACCGGGGTTGGTGGCTGGAGCACGGACGGCTCAGCGCGGAGCGGAGCAAGGAGATCAGTCGCACGGTGGACGCGCTGTGCGACCAGACCCGGCCCATCGCCGAGGATCTAGTGGATGCCTTCGGGGTGCCGCGGGAGTTCTGGGACGTGCCGATGCTCGATCAGTCGCGGAGGTGAAAGCATGCGGCCGGGCCGCCGAAGCGGTCGGCGTGGGGAAGCCGGCAAGGGCCGGCCATCGCTGACTGCGAGTTTGGATCGTCGCGTCGAGAGTGGACTTTTGTCCAGGATCTCTGCTCGTGGGCGCGTTGCGGGGTTCCCGGTCCGCCGGGGCAGCTTCGGCCTATGGCTGAAGGGCATGCGGCGAGCGCCGCAGGGTTGACGGCCCTGGCGTAGGGGTGGGTCGTGCCGTTGTCGTTGGCGGGCAGACTGCCGTCAACCGGGCTGGTTGACCAGGACGCTGTGCCATTCGCGGACCTTCAGCGGAGCGGTGCTGGTGACGGTGACCTGCTGACTTCCAGCCTCGCCGGAGGACACGTTCCACCTGATCGTCCAGTGCGCGGTAACCGTGACGGTCCATGTCCCGGTGCCGTTGGTGCGCCCGGGCAGCGACTTCCAGATGTATGTGTAGCCGCACGGCGGGTGCATCCGATCCATGCCCGGTCCGTATTGCGTCCCGGCTCCTTCGCAGGTCACTGGTTGAGGGAACTGCGAGTGCGGGTGCTGCACGTCGACCGGCTCACCCATCTGCCAGGTCGTCGAGTTCAGGGTTGCGGTGACGGTAGCCGTCAGGGTGCCGGCCGATGCGGTCTTGACGATCGGTCCGTCGTAGTCGATCCAGAGCCACACCGGGATCTTGACGGCCACTTCGTCGGCATCCGGGCCGAAGTGCGGCTCCGGGGTCGGGATGGTGAGCTCGCCAGTCGCCTGCTTCGCCAGCGCCAGGGGATCAATTCCGGGATCCTGGCCAGGCGGCGTTCCGTCCGGCACGTAGTAGGTGCCGATCAGTCTCGGCGCTCCTTGCTTGCTACTGCCGTCGGGGTTATGAAGTTCGATATACAGCGAGTCTGGACACCAAGTTCGCCACAACCGACCGTGCTTAGGATCGTGCCCGTGCCACGCGGGGCCGGGATCTGGCTGAGGACTGACTTGCACGTAATAGCACGGGTCCGGGTCAGGCACAGATTGGTCGGGGTAGTAGGTGTGCTGGGTCGGTGGAACGACGGGCTGAACCCCTCGATCGGTCAGGACCCACCAGCAATTGCTGTGTTCTGCACCCAAGCAGGATTGTGACCAATCGGCAAATGCGGGAATGGTTACAGCCAACATCAGGGTTGTAACGGCGGCAACGACCACAATCATGCGTTTCAGCATGATGCACTGTCGATCGAAGTCATTTCTTTCACACGCCATCGATCAGAGCTATCTTTGACGATGACCACCGATTGCGGGTGTCTCCCGCCGCGCCCTGACTTGACTGATTGACCATCGGCATTAAGGATATCTTGGCCGCGGTTATCAATACATACAGCTAACTTCACTCGGTCCGTTGACGCGCTTGTGACGGTCGCAGTGTACGTCTCATGACCAACAAAGTGGACGTTGTTTGAGGCAACAAGAGCTATATCAGCGAGCAAGTCGTGTGCTGCTGGGTCAATTGCGGCTTGGTGGATTCTGCTCGACCATGCCTGATTTGGGCTCCTGAGCGCGGCATCGTAAGTCGTAACCGTGTCTCGATACGCCCTCCGGGCGCCATCGATGTCGATTCCTTTGGTTTGGATTGAACTGGCAACCGTGACTGTCACCCTGAGCGTCGGCGCCAAACTAATGCTGCTCTCGGGCGGCGGGGTCCAGGGGTGGCCGCTCGTCGATCTGGCCGGCTTGCCGGTGGACGAGGTCGTTGGCGGCGTGGTCGTCTTGGTTGCCGTCGTCGGTGTCGATCGGGGTGTCGGCGTCGTGCTGCTGTCCGCGACTCCGCCGCCGCTCTGGTCGCCGCTGCCGGAGCGCGTGGAGACGCTAGACGATGTCGACTGATCCTGGGAGCTCTCGGAGAGCGACGACGACGCCGACCCTGACGCACCGGACGAGGCGGGCGCCGAAGCCGCCGAATCCGACGCCGACGACGCAACGTCGGACGTTCCGGAAGCAGATGCCGTCGACGAGCCCGAGCCGTCACCGGCGCTCGCGCTCTGGGAGAGCGGGGGGAGCACGACGGGTGCCGTCCCGCCACTGGAACACCCGGCCGCTACGACGAGGGCGACCCCCACCGCAACAGCGGCAACGCCCCGACGGCGGCTCCACGGCGTGCGCGTCCGCCGATGATCTGTGTTCGCACGCGCCGCAGTGCCGCGCATCGTCACCCCCGGTGGATGGTGGTCGGCCGAAAAGACCTTACCGCCGTCGGGGCCGGCGCTGCCCGGGTTGTCCACAGAAACCGCCGGGACGAACACTCACAGTGTTACCGAACGGCACCGAACCCGGCTATGTGCCCGGATCAGGTGAAGAGCGGTCATCACAGTGTGATGCTCTGTCGTGCCGGCCGATCCTGTTGGCACCGTCACCGCTCGAAGGGCAGGGTCCCGTCCTCGGCGCTTGGGCCGAGGTTCCCCGAACGATGGTGGGCTCGGCACAGCACCTGATAGCGGATCTCATCACCGGCACTGGCCGTGTCGGCCACCACGACCTGCGCGCCCTCCCTGGCCACCTCACCATTCACCACGCGCGCGTTGAACCGGGCCGGTCGGCCGCACCAGCACAGCACCTCGACCTGCAGGGGCACGGTCTCGTCGGCGAGCTCGAACAGCCGCGCCGATCCCGGGAACATCCGCCCCCGGAAATCGGTGGCGATGCCGAACGCGTACACGTCGACCTGCACGTCGTCGGCCAGCTTCGCCATCTGCTCGATCTGCTTCGGGGTGAAGAACTGGGCCTCGTCCACGATCAGGTAGTCGACCCGCCGGCCCGCCGCCCACGAGGCTCGCACCAGTTCGGCGATGTCCAGGGCGTCGTCGGCCTCGACCGCGGGCCTCGTCAGCCCCATGCGGGAGGTGATCTGGCCGCGGCGCGAGCGGTCCAGCCGGGTCAGCAGGATCCCGCGCCGCCCCTGCCGCGCGTGGTTGTGGTCGAGTTGCAATGCCAGCGTGGACTTTCCGCAATCCATCGGGCCGTAGAAGAACTTGACCACCCCGGCCGGCACCATTCCCCTGCGTGACCCGGCCGCCGGCACCGACGACAGCGCGGACGTGGGATCCGGCGCCGCGGGCATGCCGGGCCGCGCGTCGCCGCGCGGGTCGGTCGCCGCAGCCGATGCTGAGGTCGCCTCCGGCACGGTCACGACGGGGACTGTACGTGCTGGTGGACGCCCGGGGCCATGCCACGCCCGTGTCCGGCGGGCTCGCCGACCGGGCACCCGCGCAACACGCGCATCCCGCGGGACACCCCCATCCAGAGCCTCAACTCCAGGACCCCCGCCGCTGCAGCACGTCCCGCAGCACGTCCGGACGGTCGGTCATGATCCCGTCCACCCCGAGATCCAGCAGGCGCTCCATCTGGCCGGGGTCGTCGATGGTCCACACGTGCACCTCGAGCCCGGCCGCGTGCGCCGTGCGGATGAATCGGGGGGTGGTGACCGGGATCCGGCCGAAGCGCACCGGGACCTGGGCCGCGATCGCGGGCGGCAACCGGACCGGTCGGGACCGCGCTCCGCCCAGAACCAACCGTCGAACCGCATTCGGGCCGAGCGAGGTGGCCAGCGCCGGCCCCGCGGCGCCACGGATCGCGCGAAGCCGCCGGTCCGAGAACGCGCCGATGCACACCCGATCGACCGCGCGCATCTCGTGCAGCAGGTCCAGCAGTGGGCCGACCGCGGAGTCCGTCTTCGGGTCGATGTTGAACCGGGCGTCCGGGCAGGCCTGCAGCACCTCGCTCATGGTGGGGATGCGTTCCCGGCCGCCGATCCGGACATCGCGCAGCTGCCCGTAGGTGGTATCCGCCACCCGACCGCGAGCGTCCGTCACCCGGTCCAGCACCGTGTCGTGGAACGCGACCAGCACCCCGTCGGCGGTCAGGTGAACATCCGTCTCCAGGTAGCGATAGCCCTCGTCGACCGCGCGGCGAAACGCGGCCAGCGAGTTCTCGCAGCCGGCCAGGTCGCCGGTGTGCCACCCACGGTGCGCGAACGCCCGCGGCGCCGGGCCGTCCAGGAATGCCACGCAGGTGAGTGTGTCAGACCACCGGGGGAGCCGGCCCCCGACCGACCCGCGCCGACGCGGCGGTGACGGATCCCCGCAGCACGGCGACGGGGCGGGACGGAGCGTGTCGATGCCCGATCGCCGGGCCGGCGACCCGTACCCTCGGCACATCATGAGCCGTCCCGCCACCGCCGTCGCCGATCGCCGGCCGGCGACCCGACGCGCCCGATCGACCGCCGGATCCCCGGCCGACCCCGAGACCTCGCACGCCCGCCGGGCACGCAGCGCACCGGAACGATGTGCCTGGTGCGGCCGGCAACTGCCCGATCAGGAGGGTGTCGGCCGGCGCCGGCAGTACTGCGCGCAGTCCTGCCGCCAGCGGGCGTACGAGAACCGGACCGCCCTGGAGCGCAGTTCGCTTCCCGCGGATGCCGTGGTGCTGTCCGTCGACGAGCGTGACGACCTGGCCGATCGGCTGTACCAGATGCGCTGTGCCGCCGAGGATGTCGCGACGGCGCTGGCGGAGTCGGCACCGCGCGCCGCCCTCGCCGAACTGGTCGACTCGCTGATGGATGCGGCCCGAGCGGCCGAGCGTATCCGCTGACCCGTCCGCCGAGCGCCACCGAGCCGGGTCCGATCAGTCGGGGATGATCGGCAGCCCTCGCTCGTCCAGCGGCCACCCGGGGTTGTGCGCGACCTCCCACAGATGTCCGTCCGGGTCGGCGAAGTAGCCGGAGTACCCGCCCCAGTCCGCCGCCTGCGGAGCCTTGACGATCCGGGCTCCGGCGCCCTCGGCGGTGGCGAACGCCGCGTCCACCGCCGCCCGCGATTTCAGGTTGATGGCGAGCGCGACACCGCGGAACCCCGTCGACACCGCGCCCGCGGAGTCCTCCGGCAGGTGCGCATCGGCCGCCAGGTCCGTGATGCCGAACAGGCTCAGCGCCGCGCCCGCGGTGGGGAAGAAGGTCACGACTCCGTCCACCGAGGAGCCGGCGCGCGGCCATCCGAGGGCCGTGTAGAAGGCGGTGGCACGGGGCAGGTCGGACACTCCGAGGGTGGCCAGGCTGATCCGGGCCGGAATCGCATCGGGCATGGACGTCTCCGTTCGGTAGGGATGTGGACCGCCGGCACATGCACGGATCACAGTGCGGTACCGCGCCGCCGTGCGGCACCCCGCCACGATGGCATGCACCGCCGACAGCGGGTGGCCCGCGGTCCCCGTCACCGCCCGGGACGGGGCACTCACATCGCCGGGCTGCTCTCCAGGTATGCCAGCACCGCCAGCACGCGCCGGTTGTCGTCCTCGTGCTGCTCCAGCCCGAGCTTGGTGAAGATCGAGTTGGTGTGCTTGCCCACGGCCTTCTCGGTGATGAACATGGTCGCGGCGATCGCCGCGTTGGACCGGCCCTCGGCCATGTGGCCCAGCACTTCTCGTTCCCGCGGGGTCAGCGACGCCACCGGCGAGGACTCCTTGTGCTTGGTGAGCAGCTGGCTGATCACCTCCGGATCCATGGCGGTCCCGCCGGCCGCCACCCGCCTGATCGCGTCCACGAACTGCGCCACGTCCGACACCCGGTCCTTGAGCAGGTAGCCGACGCCGCCGGTGCCCTGGCTGAGCAGCTCGCGGGCGTAGAGCTGCTCCACGTACTGGCTGAGCACCAGCACCGGAAGGCCGGGGATCTGCTCGCGGGCCGCCAGCGCCGCCCGCAGCCCCTCGTCGGTGAAGGTGGGCGGAAGGCGCACGTCGACCACGGCGACGTCGGGCCGGTGGGTCGTCAGCGCCCGCTGCAGCGACGGGCCGTTGTCCACGGCCTCCACCACGTCGAACTGGTAGGCCTCCAGCAACCGGATCAGCCCGTCGCGCAGCAGCGCCAGGTCCTCCGCCAGCACCACCCGCACGTCGCTCGCCTCCCGTGAGCCTGCGCTACGGCCGTTTCGTCGCCCCGGACTCTATCGCCGCCGCTCGTGTCCGGGGCGGCCGCCGTCCCGCAGAATGATCTACCTGGGGGGCGACGCCCGGCGCCCGGATCGGACTGCAGGAGCGTCCGACTGCGGCGCTACCCTCTAAGTCACCTTTCGAGATGGAGGACGATTCTCATGGCAGAGACGAGGACCGGATCATCCCGCCGGCGTGCGACCGCGGTCCGCCTGCGGGTGCTGTCGGCTGTCGCCGTGGGCGGCCTGGTGCTGGCGGCCTGCGGCAGCGCGCCGTCCGCTGGATCGGGCAGCGCCTCGTCGTCTGGTTCCTCCGCCAGCTCGGCAGGCACGTCGGGCAGTGCCCCCGGGAGCGCCAGCAGCGCCTCGGGAACCTCTGGCAGTGCTTCCAGCGCCTCCAGCGCCTCCAGCGCCTCCAGCGCCGGCGGGAGCGGATCCAGCGCGTCCAGCGCCGGATCGGCCAGCGGCGCCTCCAGCGGCAGCGGTTCGGCCTCCGAGGGGTCCGCGGCGAGCGGGCCGGCAGTGTCCGGGTTCGGCAACGCCTGCATGGTGACCGACACCGGCGGCATCGACGACCGCTCGTTCAACGCCGCCAGCTGGAAGGGCGTGCAGGACGCGACCAAGGCGCTGGGCATCAAGTCACAGCTGCTGCAGTCGCAGTCCGAGAGCGACTACGTCCCCAACATCAACACGTTCGTGCAGGGCGACTGCGGCCTGATCATCACGGTGGGCGCGCTGATGTCCGACGCGACCGAGAAGGCCGCCAAGAAGTACCCGGACCAGGACTTCGCCATCGTCGACGTCACCTATCCCAAGACCATCCCCAACGTCCGGGGGCTGGCCTTCGACACCTCGCAGTCCGCGTTCCTGGCCGGGTATCTGGCGGCCGGCATGACCAAGTCCGGCAAGGTGGCCGAGTTCGGCGGGCTGCCCATCCCGCCGGTGGAGCTGTACATGGACGGCTTCGCCTACGGCGTGCAGCACTACAACGAGAAGCACCAGACGAAGGTGCAGGTGCTCGGGTGGAACACCAAGACGCACCAGGGTCTGTTCGCGGGCGGCTTCACCGACACCGCCAAGGGTCAGCAGATCACCGAACAGCTGATGAGCCAGGGCGCGGACATCATCTTCCCGCTGGCCGGGAACGTGAACAACGGCGCGGTATCGGCGGTCGCGCAGTCCGGCAAGGGCAAGGTATTCGTCATCTGGGCCGACACCGACGGCTGCGTCAACGACAAGGCACACTGCGACCTGTTCATCACCAGCACCGAGAAGCACATCGCCGTCGCCGTGGAGGACGCCATCACCCAGGCCGGGCACGGCAACTTCCAGGCCGGCAACTACGTCGGCACGCTGGCCAACGACGGGGTGGGCCTGGCCCCCTACCACCAGTTCGCGGACAAGGTGCCGGCCGGCCTGCAGAAGGAGATCACCGACCTGAAGCAGCAGATCATCGACGGCAAGATCACCATCTCGTCCGAGTTCAAACCGCAGACCGGATGATGACGGGGATCGACGACACGCTCGCCGACGAGGGGGAACGCCGGATCGTCTGGGCGGCACGGCATTCCCCGGTGATGCACTCGCTGGTCACCGACCGGCTGGCGGACGGGGCACTGACCGGGCGACGGCTGGCCGTGGTCGTGCACCTGGAGGCCAAGACCGCGCACCTGGCCGCCCTGCTCGCCGAGGCCGGCGCGGACGTGGTGGTCGCCGGCAGCAACCCCGCCACCACGGACGACGCCGTGTGCGCCGCGCTGCGCCGCCGGGGCCTGCCGGTGCACGGCCGGCACGGCGCCGACCCGGCGGAGTTCGAGCGGGACCTGTTGGCGGCGGCGGACTTCCAGCCGGAACTGATCATCGATGACGGGGCCGAGCTGACCAGCCGCATCGAACGGCACCGGCCGGACCTGTTCGACGCGCTGGCCGGCGTCAGCGAGCAGACCACCACCGGCGTGGCCCGGCTGCGCGCGCTCGCCGAACGGCATCCGTTGCCGTTCGGGGCCATCGCCGCCAACGACGCCCGCTGCAAGCACCTGTTCGACAACCGTTACGGCACCGGGCAGACCGCCCTGTCGGCGGTGCTGCGGTTGACCAACCTGCTGGCCTCCGGCCGGCGCTGGTGCGTCGTCGGCTACGGCTGGGTCGGCAAGGGCCTGGCCCGCTACGCCGAGGGCGCCGGGGGCAGGGTCACCGTGGTGGAGACCGACCCGGTCGCGGCCCTGGAGGCGCACATGGACGGCCACGACGTGGCGTCGCTGGCCGGCGCGCTGCCGGACGCCGACGTGGTGATCACCGCGACCGGGGGCGCCGGCGCGGTGCGCACCGAGCACCTGCCGCTGGTCAAGGACGGCGCCCTGCTGGCCAACGCCGGGCACGACGACCAGGAGATCGACGTCGCCGGGTTGCAGCGCCTGGCCGAGTCCGTGGAGCAGGCCCGCGAGGGCGTGACGCGGTACGTGCTGCCGGGCGGGCGGCGGCTGCACCTGCTGGTGGGCGGCTCCCTGGTGAACATCGCCGGCGCGCGCGGACACCCGATCGAGATCATGGACCTGTCGTTCGCTGTGCAGGCCACCGCGATCCACCACCTGGCCTCCGGCGGGATGCCGCCCGGGCTGCACGCGTTCCCGGCGGAACTGGACGCGGCGATCGCCCGGACCAAGCTGACCTCGCTGGGCATCGACATCGAGCCCAGCACGGCCGCCGCGCACGTCCGTGCCGCCGTCAGCGAGGCCGGAGCAGCCGAGGCCGGAGCGTCGGGGGATGCGTCATGAGCGGCCCATCCACCACCGCAGGTGCTGATGCCGGCGGCCTTCGCATCGACTGGGCCGCGAGCTGGGCCCCGGTGCTCACCGGCGTCGGCGACGACCTGGCCGCGGACGGCAGCGTCCGGGGACGCCGGGTGGCGATCGTGCTGCCCATCGAGCCCAAGACGGCCTACCTGGCGGTGACGCTGGCCCGGGCCGGCGCGGACGTCACCGTGACGTCCCCCGGTGCGCTGGTGGACGGCGACGTCGCCGCCGCCCTGGCCGCGCGGGGTGTGCGGGTGCTGGCGCGGCCGGACAGCACGCCCGACCAGCAACGGGAGTTCTACGGGCAGGTGCTGGACTCCCACCCCGAGGCGATCGTCGACGATCGCGCCGACCTGATCCGGATGGCGCACACCACCCACACCCACGCCCTGGACCACCTGCTGGGCGCCGCGGAGGAGACCACCTCCGGGGTCAGCACCCTGCGCGCGATGCACGCCGACGGGGCGCTGCGGGTGCCGTGCCTGGCCGTCAACGACGCCCGCTGCAAGCACCTGTTCGACAACCATTACGGCTCCGGCCAATCGGTGCTGGCGGCGATCGCCGACAACACCAACATGCTGATCGCCGGAGCCCGCCTGGTGATCGTCGGCTACGGGTGGGTCGGCAAGGGCCTGGCACGCCGCGCCCGCGGGATGGGTGCGCGGATCACCGTCTGCGAGATCGATCCGTTCGCCGCGCTGCAGGCACACCACGACGGATTCGGCGTGGCACGGCTGGCCGATGCGGCGGCGAGCGCCGACCTGGTGATCACCACCAGCGGCTGCCCGGCCACCCTGGCCGGGGACGTCCTGGACGCGCTGCCGGACGGCGCGGTGATCGCCAACGCCAGCGGCATCGACGACGAGATCGACATGGCCGACCTGACGGCCAGGGCCACCGCCACCCGGGAGGTGCAGCCGCAGGTCGTGGAGTACCGCATGCCCAGCGGCCGGTCGATCTTCGTGATCGGCGACGGCGTGGTGGTCAACCTGTCCGCCGGCGAGGGCCACCCGGTGGAGATCATGGACGTCACCTTCGCCGCGCAGGCGCTGGCCGTGCGGCACCTGCTCACCCGGGGCCGCGACCTGTCGCCGGGGCTGCAGCCGCTGCCGGAACGGATCGACCGGGACGTCGCGGTGCGCGCGGTCGCAGCGCTCGGGCTGGACCTGGACGCCGTCACCGACCACCAGCGCGAGCTGATGGCCGCGTGGAGTGGCCGGTGACGGGAGCTCGGGCGGGCCAGCCGGTGACGGGAGACCTGGCAGACCCAGCGGTGACGGGCCCACCGGCCGGCGCCGGATCGGGCGGGGGTGTCCGCTACCGGGCGGACGCCGTGGTCACCGTCACCGACCGGGTGCGCGTGCACCGACCCGGGGTGGTCGATGTGGTCGACGGCCGGGTGGTGACCGCCGGTACGCCGCACCCGGGCTCCGCACCCCCGGGTCCGGAGCGGCGGCTGTCCGGCCTGCTGATGCCCGGCATGATCAACACCCACGCGCACGGGCCGATGACGCTGTTCCGCGGTGCTGCGGAGGACGTGCCGCTGTCCGCGTTCCTCACCGAGGTGCTCTGGCCGCGGGAGGCGCACCTGTCCGATGAGGACGTGTACTGGGGCATGACGCTGGCCTGCGCCGAGATGCTGCGCAGCGGCGTGACCACCTCGTGCGAGATGTACTACTTCGAGCAGGGCCTGCTGCACGCCGTGCGGGACTCCCGCACCCGCTGCCTGATCACCCCCGGCGTGGTGGACATCCCGGAGTGGACCCACCTGGGCAGCTGGCAGCAGCGGCTGACCGCCGTCGCGGACTTCGCCGATGCCAACGCCGTTGTCGACCCGCGGGTGCAGGTCGGGTTTGCCGCGCACAGCGCGTACGCGCTGCCGCTGGAGGCGCTCGAGCAGACTGCCGCCGCGGCCCGGGAGCGCGACGCGCTGCTGCACATTCACGTCGCCGAAACCCGGGAGGAGGGCGCCGATCTGGAGCGCGAGCACGGCCGGACGGTGCCGGCGCTGCTGGCGGACCGCGGTGTGCTGGAAGGTCGGGTGCTGGCCGCGCACGGCGTGCACCTGACCGACGCGGATATCGCGCTGTTCGCCGAGCACGACGTGGCGGTGGCGCACTGCCCGGGCAGCAACGCCAAGCTCGCCGCCGGCACCGCCCGGCTGACCGACCTGATGGCGGCCGGGATCCGCGTGGGTCTGGGCACGGACGGGCCTGCCTCGCACAACGACCTGAGCCTGTGGCACGAGGTGCGGCTGGCGCCGCTGCTGGCCAGGCTGCGTTCCGGTGCGGCGTCCACCATCTCGGCCGCGCAGTCCGTCGAGCTGGCCACCGCCGGCGGTGCCCGGGCACTCGGCTACGCCGATCTGGGCACCCTCGCGCCGGGTAGCTGGGCCGACATGCTCCTCGTCGACACCGACGATCTCGCCTTCGGCCCGGTGCTGTCGGACACCGACGTGCTGGCACACCTGGTGTGGGCCTGCACCGACCGGCAGGTCCGCGCGGTATGGGTGGCCGGCGAGCAGGTGGTCGCCGACGGGGCCTGCGTCACCGTGGACGTCGATCGGGCACGGGCCGAGGTGCAGAACAGAGCCGCAGCGCTGGCCGCTCGCTGAGCGATGACCCGGCCGACCCGGCGGCGGGGAGTCAGGCCGTGGCCGGGTCGAGTTCGCACGGCACGGTGATCGTCACGATCGTGGGGCCGCCGGTGGGGCTGGCCACCGAGACCGATCCGTCGAACGCGGCCATGCGCCGTTCGATGCCCGCCAGCCCGCCGCCCGGGGTGATCTGCGCCCCGCCGACGCCGTCGTCGCCGACCAGCGCGGTGAGCGCGATCCCGTCGTGCCGGAGCCACACCCAGGTGTGCCGGGCCCCGGCGTACTTCGCGGAGTTGGTCAGCGCCTCGGCCACCGCGAAGTACACCGCCGACTCCACCGGCTCGGGCGCCCGGCCGGACAGCACCACGTCGGTCTCGACATCCCGCGGGTGCGCCAACGCCAGTGCCTCGATGCCGCCGGTCAGGCCACGGTCGGCCAGCACCGGGGGATGGATGCCGCGTACCAGCGACCGCAGGTCGGCCAGGGCGCTGCGGGAGGACGTGCGAGCCTCGGCGATCAGCGCCGCGGCGGCCTGCGGGTCCCGCGTCACCAGCTCCTCGGCCAGGCCCAGGTTCATGCCGAGGGCGACCAGCTGTGCCTGCGCACCGTCGTGCAGATCGCGCTCGATCCGGCGCAGCTCGGCGGCCGAATGGTCCACCGATTCGGACCGGGACTCCTCCAGCTGCCCGATCCGTTGCTGCAACGCCTGCTCGCCGGACGGGCCGATGATGGCGCGGGTGGTGGACGCCCAGATCCGCAGCAACATCGGCGAGAGCCAGTAGCCGATCGGAAAGATGAAGAACGCGATGAGCGCGGACAGGCTGATGGCAAAGCCGAGGCTGATCGCGAAGAACAGGTAGGCCACGTCGCGCCAGCGCGCCGGGTCTGTCAACGTGGTGTGCAGCCGGATGAAGATCCCGCCGGACGGGGGGCGCCGGTAGGTGGTCCGGATGCGCTCGCCGAGGATCCGGCCGGCCACGGTGCGGTAGGTGCCCGTCACGCCGCGCATCACACCGGCCGTCGCCAGCCACAGCACCAGCCCGACCCAGGCCACGGCAGAGGCCACCGAGCCGATGAGCAGGCCGATGGTGAACCAGGCCGGGATGACCAGGAATACCAGCGTCCACGAGATCAGGAAGAGCTGGGGCCGGCCGGCCGGGCGGCGGCGTCGCGGCGCACCGGATGAATCGGGCGCGTCGGCACCCAACCGGTCGGGTGTCCGATATTCGCTGCTGGCCTCCGGTGCTGCACCGGTCGGGTAGGGCGGGGAGGGCGGGTACAGCGCCGTCGTCGGATACGACGCCGCGGTGCGGGACGCCTGCTGGTCCGGTGGCGGTGCCTCGACCGGCCAGCCGGGCATGGTGGGCGCGTCGGGGCCGTACGGCTCGTCGTGCCGCGCGGCATACGCCGGAGGGCCGGCAGGTCGGGGTGCGCTCACCCGTTCATTGTGGCCGCTCGGTGGCTCCACGGCAGTGGGGGTAAGCCCCCGATTCGCGCAGGGGTCTACCGCCAGTGGCCCGCGGGCCCGCGCCAACGAGCAGCGGCCCGGAGGCCGTCGATCGGGCGCGGCGATGCCTGGCCGGCTGATGATCACGCACCGGATCGGACCGCGGGCACCGCCGGGCGGTCGCGGTGCGATGCCGAACCGTGACGTCGTCCCGGGCGTATTCCCACCCCGATGCCGGGTATTCGTGCATATGCGTCTGTCACATCGCTCCACCATCGCCGCGGTGACATGCGGACTGGCCCTCCTGCTGTCCGGATGCACCTCACAGCCCTCCAGCGTCGGCACCACCGCTGCGTCCTCGGCGGCGGTCGGTTCCGGCACGTCGGGATCCACCCCGGGTCCGGTCGCTCGGTCCGGCAGCGCCGCCGGGTCCGGGACCGTCGGATCCGCTTCCACAGGATCCGCTTCCGGGGCGTCCGCAGCGGCGTCGGGATCGACCCCGGGCCCGGGCGCGACGTCCGCTCCCGCGACCGCCGCCCACGCCGCCCAGGCCCTGCAGAAGGCCTACACCACCGTGTCGGCGCGGATCCTGCCCTCCGTGGTGGAGATCCGCACCAGGACCGGCCTCGGGTCGGGCATCGTCTACGACGCCGCCGGGCACATCGTCACCAACCATCACGTGGTCGGTGACGCCACCACGTTTGCCGTCCGGCTGTCCAACGGGCACTCCTACCAGGGCAGCCTGACAGGCAGCTATCCCGAGGGGGACCTCGCCGTGATCAAGATCGACGGCGCCGAACACCTGCACCCGGCCCGGTTCGGAGACTCCAGCCAGTTGCAGATCGGCGACATCGTGCTGGCCGTGGGCAACCCCCTCGGCCTGGAGGGCAGCGTCACCGAGGGCATCGTCTCGGCGGTGGGGCGGACGATGACCGAACCGCCGGCCGGAAACCAGTCCGGAGCAACCCTGCCCAACACGATCCAGACCAGCGCCCCGATCAACCCCGGCAACAGCGGCGGCGCGCTGGTCAACCTGGCCGGCCAGGTGGTGGGCATCCCGACGCTCGCGGCCACCAGCGGGCAGGAGGGCGGGGCGGCACCGGGCATCGGATTCGCCATCCCCAGCAACGTCGTCACCGGTATCGCCGACCAGATCATCGAGTACGGCGAGGTCCGCAACACCCACCGGGCCGCGCTGGGGGTCCAGGTCACCACCGTCTACGACCAGCGCACCGGCAGCCCCGCCGGCGTCGGCATCGTCGAGGTGAATCCCGGCGGCCCGGCCGCGACCGCGGGGCTGAAGGCCGGCCAGGTGGTGCTGGCCGTCGACGGCACCAAGACACCGACCACGGCGGTGCTCAGCGAGGTGCTGGCGCAATTCCAACCCGGGGACCAGGTCTCGGTGACGGTGAGCACCCGCAGCGGCAACCAGCACACCGTCACCGTCACGCTGGGTCAACTACCGGCCGGCTGACCGATCCTCGACCGCAGCGTGAGCACGGTGACCTCGCTGGGCGCGAACACCCGCAGCGGTGGCCCCCAGAACCCGCTGCCCCGGGTGGTGTACAGCACGGTGCGCCCGCCCGGACGGGTCAGCCCGTGCAGGGTCTTCTGGTCGGCGCGCACCAGCAGGTGAAACGGCCAGATCTGCCCGCCGTGGGTGTGCCCGGATAGCTGCAGGTCGATCCCGGCGGCCACCGCCGCCGCCACCGTCTTGGGCTGGTGCGACAGCAGCACCACCGGAGCGCCGGCGGGGCTGCCGACCAGTGCCGCATCCAGGTCGGCGCCGTGCCCGGCCACCCCGGACCGGCCGGCGGTGGCATCGTCGATGCCCGCCAGCACCAGGGCGTCGCCGCCGCGCCGCACGACCACGTGCCGGTTGTGCAGCACCGACCACCCGGCGGCATCCATGTGCTCGACCCACCCCGGTGCGTCGGAGAAGTACTCGTGGTTGCCGGTGACGTAGATCCGGGCGAGGGTGGCCTTCATGTCCGCCAGCGGTGCCGCCTGTTCCCGGCGTCGTGGCACCGTCCCGTCCGCGATGTCCCCGGCGTGCGCCAGCACGTCCGCGTCCAGGGAGTTGACCAGGCTCGCTAGCCGGCGCGACCATCCGGCGCGATCGATCGGGCCGTAGTGGGTGTCCGCGACGAGCACCAGCCGAAGGCCGTCCAGGCCGGCGCCGGCCCGGGCCAGCGACACGTCGATCCGGCGCACCCGAGGCAGCCGCATCGCCTCCACGAGCCCCCAGCAGCACAGCCCGGCGACGACCGCGAGCACCGCGATCGCCGCCACCCGGGCCGCCACCGTGGAGTCGGCCCTGGCGTCCACCGCGACGTTGAACCCGAGCGCCCCGAAGATCGACCAGACGAACAGCTGCCAGACGATGCCCAGCCAGGTGTCGCCCGTCATCGCCGCCGCATCCGAGCCCACCGGGCCGTGACCGAGCAGCATCGCCAGCGGGAAGCCCAGCATGGCGACCACCGTCACCGCCGTGAACGCCACCGTCACGGGCGCCGGCCACCCCGGCGCCCACACCAGCAGCCACCACGGAAGCCCGTGCAGCAGCGCCAGCACGCCCAGCAGCGCAGCGATGAAACCCAGCCGGCGCAACACGGATCGACGCCCGCCTAGAACAGGCCCTGACCGCTGACCGGGTCGGGGGACTCGAACAGGGCGCTGACCGACTCGCCGTCGTGGATGCGTCGCATGGCCTCGGCCAGCGCCGGCGCCACGGACAGCACGGTGAGCTTCTCGGTGCGCTCGGACTCCGGGATGGGCACCGTGTTCGTGCAGACGATCTCCGCCACCTCCGGCTGGGAGCCGATGCGCTTGATGGCGCCGTCGGCGAACAGTCCGTGGGTGCACGCCACCCGGATCTTGCGGACCCCCTGCTCGCGCAGCACCCGGATCAGCTCCAACGTGGTGCTGCCCTTGGCGATCTCGTCGTCCAGCACGATCACCTCCCGGCCGGCGACGTCACCGATGATCGAGCTGATCGACACCTGGTCGCCCGCGAAGCGCTCCTTGGCGCCCGCCGCCACCGGCACGCCCAGCATCCGGGCGAACGCCGACGCCGGCTTGGCGTTGCCGAGATCGGGGGACACCACCGTGGTGCTCTCCAGGTCGTCGCCGGTGGCGGCGAAGTGCGCGGCGAGCTCGCGCAGCGCGTGCAGGTGGTCCACCGGCACCGAGAAGAATCCGTGCACCTGCGGGGAGTGCATCGTCATGGCCAGCACCCTGCTGGCACCGGCGGTGACCATCAGGTCGGCCATCAGCCGGCCGCCGATGGAGATCCGGGGGGCGTCCTTCTTGTCCGATCGGGCGTAGGCGTAGTGCGGGAGCACCACCGTGGTGCGCGCCGCCGAGGCGCCGCGGGCCGCGTCCAGCATCAACAGCAGCTCGACCAGGTGCTCCTGCACCGGCCGGACCAGCGGCTGGATGAGAAACACGTCCCGTTCCCGGCAGTTGGCCTGCAGCTGCACCTCGAGGCAGTCGTTGGCGAAGCGCTGCAGCCGGACCGGGAGCAGCGGCACGCCCAGCTCGGAGCAGACCTCGGCCGACAGTTCGGGGTGGGCACTGCCGGAGAACACCGCGATGTCGCGCACGGGACAAGGGTGCCACGGACGGCGGGCCGCCGCCGCTCCTGGGTCGCTCGATCACCGGTGGGGAGCGAACACTCGAGCGAACCCTCGGCGCTCGGTGCCGCCGGGGTCCCCTGCGCGCGGGAACGAATCGCTCCCCACCGGTGATCAATCCGTGGTGGTCGCCCTCACGGGGCCACGTAGTACGTGCTGCCTCCGCTGGTGACCCAGATCAGGTTCCTGGAGAGCCTCGGCGGGTTCGGCCCGTGCGTCCACACGCCGTAGAACTGATCGAAGATGATGTTCCGGGACACGACGGTGTGCACGTTCTGTGCCGGCCCGAGCGTGCTGACGACGACGCCCGCGGTGTTGTCGACCTCGGCGCCGGGCGGCGGGCCGTACAGCTGGTTGTTGGCGGACAGGATGTTCCGGTCGACCACCACGTTCCTGGTCTGCGAGCCGGGCGCTGCGGCGTGCACGATGACGCCGGCCTCGCCGGATCGGGTCACGACGTTGCGGGCGATGGTGATGTCGCGGACGGTGCTGCCCGGGCCGTTGCTCTGCGCGACGATCCCGCCGACGTCGGCGCCGACGCCCGGCTTGACGCCGGTACCGACGACGGTGTTACCGGTGATGTCCACGTTCCGTGCGGTGTTGTCGGTGTTGAAGGCCGACACCACGATCGCGCAGCCGTTGTAGTTCGCCCACAGGATGTTCCGGGACACCGTGACGTCCCGCACCGGCACCGGCTGGTCCGGCGAGGTTCCGAGGCCGATGATGTGACCCGGGTCGAAGGGGCCGGTGTCCATCACGCCGATGCCGCCGCGGCCGTTGTTGTAGACGGTGTTGCCGGTGACGACGGCGCGCGACACCCCGAACAGGCTGATGCCGAACGCCTGCGGCAGCTCGCCGGGATTGCTCGAGTCGTGGGAGGCGGGCACCGTGGTGTGGAAGCCGTTACCGGTGACGACCGAGCGTCGCACGGTGACGTGCGAGGTGTTCTCCACCAGGATGCCGGCGGCGTTGGCACCGGTGACCCGCACCCGGCTGATGGTGACGTGGGACGCGGCGTCCGCGACGTAGATGCCCACGTCGCATCCGGCGGCGTCAATGGCGCGCCGGGAGATGATCTGGCCGGCGTGTGCCACCACCTTCGCGGTGAAACCGGATGTGCCGGCCTGACGGCATCCGGTGTCGGCGGCGGCGACCCCCGCGCCGGCCACCATCAGGCCGGCGACGAGAACCCCGCTGCCGGCGAGGATGCCCATCCGTTTGAGTGTTGATCTGATCATGCTCATCGCCTTCGAGTCGGCGGCTCGGGCGCACGGGGATGAACGCCCTGTAGTCACATTCACGTCACTCTCACGCTTCGTTCGCGTCAAGGGACCGATCGGGCGATGCCGACGGCGCGGCGGGGCCCTCCGGATGACGATCCGACATCCCCACTCGGATCGGACGGGTGGGCCCGCGGGGCCGGTGGTCAGTCGCTGCCGCCGTCCAGGTGCCCCTTGGCGAGGTTCGGCGGCATCGGCTCGTAGCCGTGCGGGGCGCGGCTGAACACCCCGGTGCCGCGCGAGATCGAGCGCAGATCGATGGCGTAGCGCAGGATCTCGGTGGCCGGGATCTCGGCGTGGATCACCGTGCGGCCGTCCTCGGCCGGTTCGGTGCCGTTCACCCGGACCCGGCGGGTCTGCAGGTCGCCGAGCACCGCACCGACGAACTCGTCGTCGACCGTCACCTCGATCTTGTCGATGGGTTCCAGCAGTGCGACCGTCTTCGTCGAGGCGGCGTCCCGCAGCGCCAGCGCTCCCGCGGTCTGGAACGCCATGTCGGAGGAGTCCACCGAGTGCGCCTTGCCGTCGAACAGCGTCACCCGCACGTCCACCATCGGGAAGCCCGCCAGGACGCCCTTGTCCAGTTGCGCCCGGACACCCTTCTCCACGCTGGGGATGAACTGCCGGGGCACCGCGCCTCCCACCACCTTGTCCACGAACTCGAAGCCGGCGCCGCGCGGCAGCGGCTCGACGGTGATGTCGCAGACCGCGTACTGGCCGTGCCCGCCGCTCTGCTTGACGTGCCGGCCGTGCCCGTT
>JBIQML010000002.1:0-34085 GCA_044463405.1 Nakamurella lactea
GCGGAACCTGTCCAGCCTGAACGCCATCGTCACGATGTGCGCCCCGCTGCACCGAGCCGCCGCGCTGCGCTACCAGGGGGTGCTGTCCCCGCGGATCTTCAACGGATACGGCACCACCGAGGCGTTCTGGAACACCTTCCTGCGGCCCGAGGACCTGCCCGACGGCGCCGGCAGTGCCGGACGCGCCTGCACCGACGACGACGTCGCGGTCGTCAAGGTGCTGCCCGACCGGCCGGCCAGGCCGGACGAGCTGGCCGCCAAGGACGGCACGGAGGTCGGCGAGGTGATCGTGCGCTCGGTGAAGTCCGGTTACGCCTACCTGGGCAACCCGACCGAACAGGAGCGCAAGTTCCGGGACGGCTGGCTGTACGCGGGGGACCTGGCGACCTGGGACTCCCACGAGCTGGTGAGCATCGTGGGCCGCAAGGACGACATGATCATCTCCGGCGGCGAGAACGTGCACCCCGTCCAGGTCGAGGCGGCCCTGGCCGAGCACCCCGGGGTGTCCGACAGCGCGGTGGTCGGCGTGCCGGACCAGCGGTGGGGCCAGCGGGTCGTCGCCTACGTGGTGCGCCGCGATCCGGAGATCACCGCGGCCGAACTGGACAAGCACTGCCGTGCCCATCCGATGCTGGCGGACTTCAAGCGGCCGCGCGGATACCGGTTCGTCGACGCCCTGCCGATGACGGCCACCGGCAAGAAGTTGCACTACAAGCTGGCCGAGCAGGCCGCGACGGAGGACGCCGCGGGTTCGTTCGAGAAGCCGTAGCCGTAGCCGGGGCCCGCCGTCCGCCGGTCGCTACCGTGCCGTGCGGTCCGACGATCGGGCCGGCGGGAACGGTCCGGCCCGATCCAGCAGCGACGGCGGGTCGGCGCCCAGATGCGTGGCCAGCCAGGCGGATGTCTCGGTGAGCGCGCCGATGTCCAGCCCGGTGGGCAGGCCCTGACGCTCCAGCAGGTAGGCGACGTCCTGGGTGGCCACGTTGCCGGTGGCGGCCGGCGCAAAGGGGCAGCCGCCAATGCCGCCCACGCTGGCATCCAGGGCGGCGGCGCCCGCATCCACCGCGGCCTGGGCGTTGGCGTAACCGGTGTTTCGCGTGTTGTGGAAGTGCCAGCGCAGCGGCGTCCCGGGACAGGCGTCCCTGGCGGCGTCGGCGAGCGCGTGCACCTGCGCCGGCACACCGACGCCGATGGTGTCGGCGATGTCGAGTTCGTCCGGACCGAAATCGGCGACCCGGCCCGCGATCTCGCGGACGCGCTCGACCGGCACCTCACCCTCGAAGGGGCAGCCGAACGCCGCGGCCAGCGTCACCGTCACCGCCAGGTTCTCCCGGTGCGCTCGGGCGGCGATCCGCCCGGCGGTCGCGATCATGTCGTCGATGCCGGCGCCCTGGTTGCGGCGGCCGAACGTCTCCGAGCAGACCACCACCACGTTCACCTCCTGGAAACCGACCGCCAGCGACCGATCCAGTCCGCGGTCGTTGAGCACCAGGCAGCTGTAGCGGACCCCGGCGTCCCGCGGCAGCGCGGCACCGACCTGTTCGGCGTCGGCCATCTGCGCGACCAACCGGGGATGCACGAAGCTGGTCGCCTCGATGCGCCGCGCCCCGGCGGCGATCAACCGGCCGATCAACTCGATCTTGGCCTCGGTGGGCACCAGCGCCTTCTCGTTCTGCAGGCCGTCCCGCGGCCCGACCTCCACGATCTCCACGGATCGCGCAGCGTTGGGGTTCGTCACCCCTCGTGTGTACGCCGATCGCGGATTGCATGCAACTAGCACGGCAATTCCGGGTAACGCCCTTGTATCGAGCCGTCGGCTGGCCTAGATTGCATGCAACAGACCCGTATCGAAGGGACATCGATGCCCGACTCCATGACCCCGGTCCGCGCCGTGGACCGCGTCGTGGAGGTGCTGCGCGAGCGGATGCTGGACGGCACGCTCGCACCGGGGGACCGGATCGGCGAGACCGAACTGGCGGAGGGCCTCGGGGTGAGCCGCACACCGGTGCGTGAGGCGCTGGGACGGCTGGCGGCCGAGGGGTTGCTGGACCTGCGGCCGAATCGTGGGGCGCGGGTGGCGGCGTGGTCGTCCGAACAGCTTGCGGAGATCTTCGAGCTACGCCTGCAACTGGAGACGCACGCGGCGCGGCTGGCCGCCGCCAGGGTGACCGACGACCGGATCGACGAGCTGCACCGGCTGGCCGAGCACATGATGCGGGTCGGCAGGCCGGGGCGCCGCCAGGACATCGCCGACCTGCACCTGTCGAACCGGACGTTCCACGACCTGCTGATGGACGCGGCGGCCCAGCCGATGCTGACCGCGGCGCTGTCCACCGCGATCCATGCGGCGGTGATCCGGCACAACTTCGAGGTCTACGACGACGAATCGATGCTGCGCAGCCTGAACCACCACCGGGAGATCGTGCAGGCGTTGCGAATCCGCGACGGCGACTGGGCGGCGGCCGTGATGCGCGCTCACCTGTGCAATGCCCGAGCCGCCCTGCTGGCCGACGACCGGCCGGTGATCGACGGGGTCGAGGGGGTCGGTGCCTCGTGAGCGAGGTGGCATCGTCGGTGACGGGGCCGGCGACAAGCGCCGGACCCGAGGGCGATCTGCCCTTGGGCGACCTGCGGGTGGTGGAACTGGGCCAGTTGCTCGCCGGGCCGTTCTGCGGTCAACTGCTGGGCGACTTCGGCGCCGAGATCATCAAGGTCGAGGACCCCGGGCGGGGCGACCCGATGCGCCAGTGGGGCAGGGAGAAGCCGTACGGGAAGTCACTGTGGTGGCCGGTGGTGGCCCGCAACAAGAAGTCGGTGACGGCGAACCTGCGGGAACCCGAGGGCCAGCAGTTGGTGCGCCGCATCATCGACAGGGCCGACGTGCTGGTGGAGAACTTCCGCCCGGGCACCTTGGAGCGCTGGGGACTGTCCCCCGAGGAGCTGTGGAGCAGCAACCCCGGGCTGGTGATCACCCGGGTCACCGGCTACGGGCAGACGGGGCCGTACGCGGCCCGTGCCGGCTACGGCTCGATCGGCGAGGCGATGGGCGGGATCCGGTACGTCACCGGCGATCCGGAGCGGCCGCCGTCCCGTGCCGGCATCTCGCTGGGCGACGCGCTCGCCGCCATCTTCGCCTGCCTGGGCACGCTGGTGGCGTTGCACCACAGGGAGCGCAGCGGCCGCGGCCAGGTGGTGGACTCGGCGATCTACGAGGCCGTGCTCGGCATGATGGAGTCGCTGCTGCCGGAGTGGGACGTAGCCGGATACCAGCGGGAACGCACCGGGGCGACGCTGCCGAACGTCGCGCCCAGCAACGTCTATCCCACCGCCGACGGTCAGCTGATCCTGATCGCGGCCAACCAGGACACCGTGTTCGCCCGGCTGACGCGGGTGATGGGGCGCCCGGACCTCGTCACCGACGAGCGGTACGCCACGCATAGCGCGCGCGGCGAGTCCATGCAGGAACTGGACGGCCTGATCGCCGAGTGGACGGTGACGATGGACGCCGACCGGCTGCTGGACACGCTGCACGAGGGCGGCGTTCCGGCCGGCCGGATCTTCCGGGCCAGGGAGATGTTCACCGACCCGCACTTCGCCGCCAGACAGGCGATCGTGCGGGTGGCCCACCCGGAGTTCGGCTCGCTGGCCATGCACAACGTGTTCCCGCGGCTGGGCCGCACGCCCGGCCGCGTCCGGCACGTCGGCCCGGAACTCGGCGAGCACAACACCGAGGTGTACCGCGGGCTGCTCGGGCTGAGCGAGACCGAACTGGCCGCCCTGCACGAGCGCCGAGTGATCTGACCAGCACCGGGCGGCCCCGCCGCCCACCGACCGCGGCGAGTGCCGCAAGGAGGTTCGCGATGAGCTATCGACTCGGGGTGGACGTCGGCGGGACGTTCACCGACGTCCTGCTGGTGGACGCGGACAGCGGCGAGACCTGGCGCGCCAAGACGCCGTCCACCCCCAGTGACCAATCGGTCGGCGTGCTGGCGGGGATCCGCCAGGTGTGCACCAGGGCCGGGGCCGAACTCGCGGACATCACCGAGGTGCTGCACGGCACCACGGTCGCCACGAACGCGATCCTGGAGGGCAAGGGCACCACGGTGGGACTGGTCACCACCAGGGGATTCCGTCAGGTGCTGCAGATCGCGCGCTCCTTCGTCCCGGGCGGCCTGGCCGGCTGGATCATCTGGCCCAAGCCGGAACCGTTGGCGGCGCTGGAGAACACCGTGGAGGTCACCGAGCGGATCGCCACCGACGGATCGGTGGTCACCGACCTGGACGAGGACGACGCGCGACGGGCGCTGGGCCGGCTGGCCGACCGGGGCGTCAAGTCGCTGGCCGTCTCGCTGATCAACGCGTTCGGCAACGACGCGCACGAGCGGCGCATCGCGGAGCTGGCCGAGGAGATCCTGCCGGGCGTTCCGGTCTCGCTGTCCTCCCAGGTGCTGCCGGAGCTGCGGGAGTACGAGCGCACCATCACCACGGTGGCCAACGGCTACGTCCGGCCGCAGGTGGCCAGGTACATCTCCAACCTGTCCCGGGAACTCGGGTCGGCCGGCGTGCAGGGGAACCTGTCCATCCTGCGCAGCGACGGGGGCATGGCCAGTGCCGACGCGGCCGCTGACTCTCCGGTGAACATGCTGATGTCGGGCCCGGCCGGCGGCGTGACCGGCGCGGTGTGGGTCGCCGAGCAGTGCGGGATCTCCGACCTGATCACCTTCGACATGGGCGGCACCTCCACCGATATCGCGCTGGTGCAGGGTCTCAAGCCGCGGATCGGCCGGGAGACCAAGGTCGGTGACCTGACGGTCCGGGCCACCTCGATCGACGTGCGGACGGTGGGCGCCGGCGGCGGGTCCATCGCCCACGTACCGGAACTGACCAAGGCGCTGCGGGTGGGGCCGCAGTCCGCCGGCGCCGATCCGGGCCCGGCCGCCTACGCGCGCGGCGGCACCGAGCCCACCGTCACCGACGCCAACCTGGTGCTGGGCTACCTGCCCACCGAGCTCGCCGGCGGCGAGGTCACGCTGGATGCCGATGCGGCCCGCACTGCGGTGCAGACCATCGCCGACGCCATGGGACTGCCGGACGCCGAGGCGGCGGCGGCCGGCATCGTGGACATCGTCAACGAGAACATGCTGGGCGGGCTGCGCCTGGTGAGCGTGCAGCAGGGATTCGACCCGCGGGACTTCGCGCTGGTGGCCTTCGGCGGTGCCGGGCCGTTGCACGCGAACGCGTTGGGCAGGCTGACCGGGGCCTGGCCGGTGATCATCCCGCCCTCGCCAGGGGTGCTGTGCGCGCTGGGGGATGCCACCACCTCGGCGCGGGACGAGTCGGCCCGCACGGTCCTGCGGCGCGTCGGCGAGCTGACCGGCGCGGAACTGGGCGACATGCTCACCGAACTGGCCGACGACGCCCGCAAGCGCCTGGCCGCGCAGGGCGTCACCGACACCCAGGTGCACTACGAGGTGGACGTCCGCTATCACGGGCAGGGCTTCGAGATTCCGGTGCCGGTGGACGGATCGCATCTGAACGGCTCCTCGGAGGCGCTGCTGCCCGCGGTGACCGCCGCCTTCGACGCCGAGCACGAGCGGCTGTTCTCGTTCACGCTGGACACCGACCACGAGATCGTGAACGCCCGCTCGACCGTCACCGGCCCGCACCCGGGCGTCGCGACCACGACGCTGGACGAGGGTGACGGGGATCCCGCGGCCGCGCTGGTGCGCACCACCGGGATCGTCGCCGACGGCCAGCGGGTGCAGGCCGGCGTCTACGACAGGCTCAGGCTGCGCGCCGGTGACGTCGTCACCGGCCCGGCCATCGTCACCGAAATGGACTCCACCGCCCTCGTTCTGCCCGGCTACCACGCCACCGTGCATCCCTCGGGCAGCCTGATGATCCGCCCCACGGAGGACTGACACCATGGCCACCATCATCGAGACCGCTCCCCAGCAGCACCAGCACGTCGACGTCGACCCCGTCACCGTCGACCTGATCGAGAACGCCCTGCGCAACGCCCGCTACGAGATGGACGAGGTGCTGTTCCGCAGCGCCCTGTCGCCCGGCATCCGCGAGCAGCACGACGAGTTCCCGCTGATCGGCGACCCCGAGGGCAAGATGGTCGTCGGGCAGTTCGGACTGTCCGTGCCGGACTTCCTGGACAACTTCGACGGCGAGATCCGCGAGGGCGACATCCTTCTCACGTCCGACCCGTACTCCTGCGGCGCCGCGATCAGCCACGCCAACGACTGGCTGGTGGTGATGCCGATCTACCACGCCGGCCGGCTGGTCGGGTGGGCGAGCATGTTCGGGCACATGACGGACGTCGGCGGCAAGACCCCCAGTTCCATGCCCACCGACGCGCGCACCATCTACGAGGAGGGGGTGGTGATCCCGCCGTTCAAGCTCTACGACGCCGGTGTGCTCGACCAGACCGCGCTGCGCATCATCCTCAACCAGGTCCGCATGCCGTTGTGGAACAAGGCCGACCTGAACGGGCTGGTCGCCGCCGTCCGCACCGCCGGACGCCGGGTCAACGAGATGTGCGAAAGATTCGGCACCGACGAGTACCTGTCCACGCTGGACGCGTTGCTGGACCGCAACTACCAGGCGATGAAGATCCTGCTGGCGGCGGTGTTCAAGGACGGTGAGACGATCTCCTTCACCGACTACATCTGCGACGACGGCGTCGGCTACGGCCCGTACGAGCTGAAGATGGCGCTGACCCGGACCGGGGAGAAGGTGCACATCGACCTGACCGGGTCCTCGCCGCAGGCCGCCGGACCGGTGAACTACTTCATCAACGAGAACCTGATGCGGATGTTCTTCGGCATCTACATGATCACCGTCGCGGATCCGCAGATCCTGTGGAACGACGGCTACTACCCGTTGGTCGACGTCACCATCCCCGAGGACTCGTACTGGAAACCCCGGTTCCCGGCCGCGTTGAACGCTCGCAACCACGGCATCGGCCGGGTCTTCGACCTGTTCGGCGGGCTGCTCGGGCAGACCAACCCCAGCCTGCTGAACGCGGCGGGATTCTCCTCTTCGCCGCACTTCATGTTCTCCGGCAACTACACCTCGGGGGACCGGCGCGGCGAGTGGTTCCAGCTGTACTCCATCGGGTTCGGCGGCATCCCGGGACGACCGATCGGTGACGGCCCGGACGGGTACTCGCTGTGGCCGAGCTTCATGAACATCCCGTGCGAGTACCTGGAGTCGTACTATCCGATGCGGATCGAGCGGTGGGAGACCATCGCCGACACCGGGGGCGCGGGACTGCACCGCGGCGGCAATGGCGTCGACGTCGCCTACCGGTTCCTGGAGCCGGGCACCATCGCCATCCACGACGACCGGTGGCTGACCTACCCGTGGGGCGTCAACGGGGGAGCGCCCGGCGCTCGCGGCCGCAAGTGGCTCGAGCACGCGGACGGCAGCACCACGATCCTGCCCAGCAAGTGTCACAACGTTCCGGTCGCCGCCGGGGACCTGCTGCACTTCGTCACCTGGGGCGGCGGCGGATGGGGCGATCCGCTGGAGCGCGATCCCGCGCTGGTCGGATTGGAGGTGCGGCGCGGGCTGGTCAGCGTCGACGGTGCCCGTGCCTACGGTGTGGTGTGCGGGGCCGAGGGAGCGGTGGACGACCCGGCGACGGCGGAGCTGCGCGCCGCGCTGCGGGCGGACCGGCCGGCCGAGCTGCCGGTGTTCAACATGGGGCCGCCGCTGGAGGAGATCCTGGCGCGTTGCGAGCAGGAAACCGGCCTGCCGGCCCCGAAGCCTCCCCAGCCCGTGCTGTGAGCGAGGGCGGAGCGAGACTGGGCCGTCGCAACGAAGTTGCAGGCCCGGTGAGCGGAGTCCCGAGCGAACAGTGGGCGCCGGGCGAGGGCGGAGCGAGACTGGGCCGTCGCAACGAAGTTGCAGGCCCGGTGAGCGGAGACCCGATGGAGCAGCGGCCGCCGGACGTCGAGTCGGCCCGGACCGGGGTGCGGCCCGGCGGGTTCGCCGGACGGCTCGGATGGGGGTCGCGCCCGGCGCTGCTGCTGATCGACATGGTGCGGGCCTACTTCTCGCCGGACGCGCCGTTCTACCTCGGCCGGCCCGAGGTGATCGATGCGTGCACGACGCTGCTGTCGACGGCGCGGCGGCAAGGGATCCCGGTGGTGCACACCACCGTCCGGTACGGGCGGGACGGCGCGGACGGCGGCCTGTTCATCCGGAAGGTGCCGGCGCTGGCGCTGTTCCGCGAGGGCGACCCGCGCGACTGGCACGAGACGGTGCCCGAGGTCGCGCCCGCGGACGGCGAGGTCGTCGTCGTCAAGCAGTACGCCTCGGCGTTCGCCGGACCACCGCTGTCCGCCACGCTGGCATCCCTGGGCGTGGACACCCTGGTGATCGGCGGGGTGTCCACCTCCGGCTGCGTGCGGGCCAGCGCCACCGACGCGCTGCAGGCCGGGCTGCGCCCGATGGTGGTCCGGCAGGCGTGTGCGGATCGCAGCGCGGAGATCCACGAGGCCAACCTGTACGACCTCGACCTGAAGTACGCCGACGTCATCGACATCGACGAGGCGGTGACGGGGATGGCGGAACCCGTGCACCGCTTCGACGTCGACGGCCGCCGTTAGGGGCTGCGCCTGATCAGCACGAAGGCGTAGGCCCCTTCCACGAAGTAGGTGCGGGAGTAGGCCAGCAGCAGTTGGTCTCGGGTGTAGTGCAGCTGGTCCAGCAGGATGAACAGCCGATGCCGAGCGGCGTCCGGCCCCCACGCGATGTGGCTCGAGTCCACGGCGTGTACTTCCGCGACACCGAGGGCGGGATGCAGGCCCAACCGGCTCGCGAAGTAGTGGAACATCGAGCCGGTCATCTCGTCGGGGCTGAACGTATCGGGGAACAACGCCCGCGGGATGATGTCGTAGGAGTAGGCGACGACCTGGTTGTCCGCGGTGATCCGGCGCCGCAGTTCGAGGACCTCGGTGTCCGACGGCACGTCCATGCGCTCGGCCTCGTCGGGAAGCACCTGGCGAACCGTTCGACGCGCGTAGCTGTGGGCGGGGGTCTTGCCGCTGGCGCGGATCGAATCGGTGATCGAGCCCATCCGCTCCAGGCCGTCCATCACCGACGGGCGGTTCCGCACGAAGGTACCCACCCCGTGGCGGGTCTGGACCAGCCCCAAAACGTCCAGTTCCTTGACCGCCGCCCGGACCGTCGGTCGTGACACGCCGAACCGTTCACAGAGCGCCGCCTCGGTCGGCAGCCGTGACCCCGGTAGGTACGCGCCGTCGTGGATGTCACGCTTGAGGGAGTCGACGATGGCATCCGCCAGCCCGGTTCGTGTGCCTGCTGCCATCGTTACATCTTGACAGCCGAGAAGTTGTCTGACAACGTCAGCAGACAACACGCCAACACTGGCGGAACCGACCGTCGGTACTGGAGGCTCGCTCACGAATGCGGTCTATCGATTGGGTTCAGGCGGATGGCGCCGTTCCGGCGCACATCCGGCTTCTCGACCAGACGCAGTTGCCTGATCGCACAACGTTTATCGAGGTTCACGACCCCGCTGTGCTGATCGATTCGATCCGGCGGCTGGCGGTGCGCGGGGCACCGGCACTGGGCGTCGCGGGGGCCATGGGAGTCGCCCTCGCCGCGCAGAATATGTCAGACGACGATGCTCGGGCTGTCATCTCCGATCTCCGTCAGGCTCGGCCGACCGCGGTGAACCTCGCCCGCGGCGTCGACGCGGCGCTGGCCGCCTACTCCGCCGGCGGCGCGGAGGCCGCGCTCGCGGCGGCACTGCGCATCAGGGACGACGACATTGCCGCATGCACCGCCATGGCCGGCCACGGGACCGCGCTGCTGAGGCAGCTCGTCCCTGGTGCCGATTCGCTGACCGTGATGACGATCTGCAACACCGGTGCCCTGGCAACCGTGGAGCACGGCACGGCGCTGGGCGTGATCGAGCGGCTGCACGAGGAGGGATCGCTGGCGCGGGCACTGGTGTGCGAGACGCGGCCGCTGCTGCAGGGATCGCGGCTGACCGCGTGGGAACTCCAGCAGATGGCCGCGCCGTTCGACGTCATCGTCGACTCCGCCGCCGCATCCATCCTGGCGACCGGAGACGTGCACGCCGTGGTGGTGGGAGCCGATCGCATCGCCGCGAACGGCGACACGGCCAACAAGATCGGCACCTTCGCCCTCGCGATCGCCGCTCGGCACGCCGGGGTCCCGTTCCTGGTGGTCGCTCCCGACACGACGGTCGACCTGGACACGCCGAGCGGGCGGGTGATCGAGATCGAGGACCGTGGCGCCGAGGAGGTCTGCACGTTCCGAGGCGTGCGGTCGGCGCCGGAGGGCAGCAGCGCGCGCAATCCGGCCTTCGATGTCACACCCGCCGGCCTGATCACGGCGATCGTCACCGACACGGCAGTGATTCATTTGTCCAACGGCGAGACGCCCGCCGACCGGATGGGTGTCGCGTCCACATGATCATGGGAGGAAGCATGAGACGGAAACTGGCCAGCGTGATCGGGATCGGGGCCGCCGCGGCGCTGGTCCTCACCGGCTGCTCGCAGAACACGTCGGGCTCGTCATCGGGGCCCGGCTCGTCGGCCTCGGCCGGTCAGTCCGGAAGTTCTGCGAGCGCAGGCCAATCGGCCAGCAGCGCCTCCGGCGGCGGATCGGCGGCGAGCAGCGCCTCCGGACAGCAGAGTCCGGGCCAGCCGTGCGACCGTACCGTGCAGAACGATTTCACCCTGCCGGCGGACAAACCGGGCGACCTCAAGAGCGGATTCACGGTCGCGCTCGTGCGACAGTCCGGCGTCGGCGACTACTTCGAGCAGTGGGGCAACGGCGCCACCAGCCAGATCAAGGCGGCCGGCGGGAAGGTGACGACCTACGACGCGCGGGGTGACAACGGCAAGCAGGTGACGATGTTCGATCAGGCCATCGACTCCAAGCCGGACGTCATCATCGTGGACCACGGTCTGGCCGACTCGGTGAACCCGAAGATCGATGAGGCGATCTCCGATGGCATTCCCGTGGTCGTGTACGACGTCGACATCTCCAACTGCAAGGCCATGTACATCTCGCAGAACGACGAGTCCATCGCCACCAAGATCCTGGACTACCTGAAGCAGGACAGCCCGGACGGCGGCAAGATCGCCTACGTGAACGTCTCCGGTATTGCGCCGCTGGACTCCCGCAACGTGGTGTACCAGAAGTTCCTCAAGGACAACACCGACTACACCCAGGTCGCGCACTTCGGCAAGTACACCGAGTCGGTGGCCAGCGACACCGCGGCCGAGGGCGCCGCGGCGCTCAAGGCCGCGCCGAACACCTCGATCGTGTTCTGCGCCTACGACGAGCTGTGCAAGGGGACCCTGATCGCGCTGCGCCAGGACAACATGACCGACAAGGTGAAGGTGTACGGGGTGGATGTCTCGACAGCCGACATCCAGTTGATGACCGCCGACGGCAGCCCGTGGCGGGCCACCGCCGCGACCGATCCTGCCAACGTCGGCGCCATCGTGGCGCGGGCCGCGATCGGCGCCGCCGGCGGCGTCACGATGCCGGAGAAGATGACCATTCCCGCGGCGCTGATCACCCAGGACATGCTCCGCCAGAACAAGGTGGAGAACATGAACGACCTGCGCAAGGCCATACCCGACCTGCGCACCCCGGACTTCCTTGGTGCGTCGTGGATCCCGGAGATCAAGCCGGGGCAGTGACGGCGTCCGGGGTGGCGGGTGCGGGGGACTCGCCACCCCGGGATGCGCTGCGGTAGCTTTCGGGATGCGTGACCGAGACAGCCGGAGGGAAAGTCCAACGATGACACCGGTCCTCGAGGTGCGGAACATCGTCAAGAGCTTCGGCTCGAACCAGGTGCTGCGCGGCGTCGGGCTGGCCATCGAGAAGGGAACGATCTACGGCCTGATGGGCGCGAACGGCGCCGGCAAGTCGACGCTGATCAAGATACTGTCCGGTGCGGAGCAACCCGATGCGGGAGAGATCCTGCTGTCCGGCAAGCCGGTGAGCTTCGCCGACCCGCTGGCGGCGCAACGGCTGGGCGTCGGAACGGTGCATCAGAACCCGAACGACGGCGTGATCCTGGACATGACCGTCGCCGAGAACCTTGCATTGGACCGGCTCACCGACCCCCGTTCCGGAATGGGCTTCACACGGCGCAGCACGGAGGCCCACGCGATCCGGGTGGCCGGGATGTTGGGTCTCACCCTGTCGCGGGAGGTGCTGCGGTCCCCGGTCCACATGTTGGGCGTGTCCGAACGTCAGCTGCTGGTGTTGGCGCGGGCGCTGTCCCGCAGGCCGGAGATCCTGATCCTGGACGAGCCGACGTCCGCGCTCTCGCGGGAGGAGACCGAGCGGCTGTTCGCGCTGGTTCGCTCCCTGATGTCCGGCGGCATGACGGTGCTGTTCGTCACGCACAAGCTCGCCGAGTTCGACGAGATGTGCCAGCACGTCGGGGCACTGCGTGACGGGGCGATGCGCGGTGAGTTCTATCGCTCGTCGGACCCGGGCGGACAGCAGGACACCGGCTTCGATTGGTCGCAGGTGCTCACGGTGCTGTTCGACCGGTCCCCGGCCGAAATGCGCCGCGCGGGCAGCTCCGGCCGGGAACCCGTCGTGTCACTGCGAGGGGTGCAGGTCTTCGCCGACTCGCGGCCCTTTGACCTGGACGTGCACGAGGGGCAGGTGACGGTCCTTCTTGGCCTGCTCGGCAGCGGCAAGACCGAACTGCTGGAATGGGTGTTCGGCGCGCGGACGGCGCAATCCGGTGAGCGCGCCCTGGATGGCCGGCCGTTCGTCCCGCGCCATCCGCATGACGCCATTCACCGCGGCGTGTACCTGGTCCCGGAGTCCCGTCACGAGCAGGCGATCGTGCCCGGCTGGCCGATCTACTCGCAGATGACACTGCCCTTCGTGAAGAAGTTCTCGTCGGCCACGGTCATGCGCACCAGGGCGGAACGGCGCACGTCGCGCGCCATGATGACCGACATCGGCGTGGTGGCCAGGGGGCCGTCCAGCCTCATCGCGACGCTGTCCGGCGGTAACCAGCAGAAGGTCGTCATCGGACGGTGGCTGCTGGGTACACCGCGACTGTTGTTGTTGGACGAGCCGTTCCGCGGGGTTGACATCAACGCGCGGCACGATATCGGCCGGACGGTTCGCGGCCTGACCAAGGAGGGCGCCGTCCTGGTCGCGACCTCAGACCTGGACGAGGCCCTGGAGGTGGCGGACCGGATCGTGGTGTTCAACCACGGCACGGTGACCGCGGACGTCTCCCTCGAACAGGCCAGCCGCGATCAACTGATCGCCGCCATGAGCGAACCGGCGGCCGCCGTCGTCGAGCCCGCCCAGGATGCGGCGATGCCCGCCGTCGAGGGTGACGGTGACGTGGAATCTCGGATGGAGGATCGGGCATGACGGCGGAAGCGGTGGTGACGGACCGGGAGCCGTTCTCGCTGGTGAACTTCTTCGTCCGCTACGGCGTGGTGCTGGTCGGTGTGGTGATCGCGGTGGTGTTCTCGATCGTGATCCCGAACTTTGCCACGCTGGACAACGTCGTCTCGATCCTGCAGACGCAGGCGGTGGCGGCGATCGCCGCGCTGGGCATGACCCTGACGGCGGTGGTCGGCGACCTGGACCTGTCGGTCGGTGCGGTCGCCGGGCTGTCCGTCACCGTTGCGGCCCTGGTGATGATTCGGTACGCGATGACCGGACCCACCGCCATGGTGGCGTGCCTGATCGCGGGACTGCTGGTCGGCAGCATCAACGCCGTGCTGATCGTGCTGCTGAACGTGCCGCCGCTGCTGGCCACCCTGGGAATGATGTTTACCATCCAGGGCCTCAAGCGCTACCTGGTGGACGGCCAGACGCTGGTGACGGGCATGACCCTGCCCAGCGGCGTGCAGGTGAAGGGGCGGTTCACCAGCGACTTCGCCGCCATCGACGGGAAGAACGTCTTCGGCGTGCCGATCTCCGTGTACCTGTTCGTGCTGATCTCGATCCTGATGTGGATCTTCCTGGAGCGCACCAGGTATGGGCGACTGTTCTATGCGGTCGGGGGCAACGCCGAGGCCGCACGGCTGGCCGGCGCGAGGGTGCGGCGCTATCAGTTCGCGGCCTATGCGATCTCCGGCGTGCTGGCGGCGGTGGCCGGAATCATCCTGGCATCCCGGCTGCGGCAGGGTGATGTGACGGCCGGTGACTCGGCCCTGCTGGATGCCGTGGCGATGACCCTGGTGGGGTACGCGGTTCTGGGCGCCAAGAAGCCGAATGCGCTCGGCACGTTCATCGGCGCGATCTTCATCGGCCTGATCCTTCAGGGGCTGACGCAACTGGGCCTCGCGTACTACACACAGGACCTGATCAAGGGACTCGTCCTGATCTTCGCACTGTTGATGTCGTTCTCGCTTCGCCGGCGCCGTGCTCGACGCCGCGCACGGCAGGTGATCGAGGTGTCGGACGGGGGCGCGATCGATGCTGTCCGTTGATTCGGTACGGGGCTACATCGCGTCCCGAGAGGCGCTGGCGTCCCGGATCGACCCGGCCACGCTGGACGTGAAGGAGGTCGGTGACGGCAACCTGAACCTGGTCTTCGTCTGCACCGACGGCCAGGGCCGTGGCCTGGTGCTCAAGCAGGCCCTTCCCTACGTGCGGCTGGTCGGCCCGGAGTGGCCGATGACAGAGTTCCGCGCCGACCGTGAGGCCGCAGCGATCGCGGTGCACTCCGCGCTGTCGGACGACGTGTGCGCCCTGATCGACTTCGACCCGGACGAACACGTACTGGCCCTGGAGGACCTGTCCGACCATGAGGTCTTGCGCACCCGCCTGAATCGTGGCGGCTCGCACGACGGCATCGCCGAGCGCATCGGGGGGTTCGTCGCGGACATTGCCTTCGGGACGTCGTTCCTGGCGCTCGGTGAGCAGGAGTTCCGCGGTCGGGCGGCCGGAGCGGTCAATTCCGAATTGTGTGCGATCACCGAGGATCTCATCGTCACCGAGCCGTACCTGGGAGCGGAACGCAATTCGGTGCGGCCGGGCCTGGAGCCGGAGGTGCGCCGGCTGCAGGGCGACTCGGAGTGGGTGGCGGCAGCGATGGCGATGAAGTACCGATTCCTGACGACGCAGGAGGCGCTGCTGCACGGCGACCTGCACTCCGGCAGCGTGTTCGTGCGGGGCGACGGTGACGGCCTGTCGGTGAAGACGTTCGACTCGGAGTTCGCCTGCTACGGCCCCGTCGGATTCGACCTCGGCCTGTTCTGGGCCAACATGCTCGCGGCGGGCGCTCGGGCGGCCGCGGTGGGCGAGCGAGAGCGGGCGAGGGACCTCAATGCCACGGTGCCGTCGAGTTGGGCGGCGTTCCGGCGCAGGTTCGACGAACACTGGCCGCACCGCCGGAACCCCGCGGGGTATCCCGACTCCTTCCGAGACCAGTGGATCGGGTCGATCCTGTCGGATGCGGTGGGATTCGCCGGCTGCGAGGCTGCGCGCCGGATCATCGGACTGGCCAAGGTCAGCGACGTGGAGACCCTGGGCGACGGGGAATATGCGATCGCCGCCGGACTGGTGCTGAGGTACAGCCATATGCTGCTGGTACAACGATCACGGATGACAGCGGAAGGGGTGGCGACCATGGCGGACATGGCAACCACCGAGGTGGTTCGATGACCAGCACGGCGATCGACGAACTCATCGACGTCGGAGCGCAGGCGGTGTCCAGCGGCCTGGTCGTCGCCAGCGGCGGCAACCTGTCGGTGCGCGACCCCGGCGAACCCGCCAGGTTCACCGTCACCGCCCGCGGCAGTTACCTGGACCGCCTGGGTCCCGACGTGCTGACCACCATGACCACCGACGGGACGGTGGTCGACGGGCCTGAACCGTCCAGCGAATGGCGGCTGCACCAGCAGACCTACCTCGCCCGGCCGGACGTGTCGGCGATCGTGCACCTGCACCCCGAGTACGCGATCCTGGTGGACGCGATCGGCGAGCCGATCCGCCAGCTCACCCTTGATCACGTCGCGTACATACCGAAGATCCAGCGAACCCCGTTCTATCCCAACGGATCCGACGAGCTCGCGCGCACGGCTGCGGAGGCATGCGAGGACTGTGACGCGGTCATTTTGGCGCACCACGGCTGCTCGACGCTCGGAGGGACGCCGCTGCAGGCGTTCCGGAAGGCGATGAACCTGGAGAGCGCGGCCCGGGCGACCTACCGGCTTCTGCTACTCGGCGATCGCACTACCGAATTCCCGCGGGAACTGCGCGCCACGGCGATCCATCGCGGCTGACGTCCCCCATCCCCACTTCAATATATAGCGCACCCCGGGCCTTGCGGCAAGGCCCCGGTCGTGCGTCACAATCACCGACCGTGGTTGAAACCGGTGATGGGATGGTGACGTGAACGCTGTGACGACGAGCGCGTTCCGGCTGGCCGGGAGTGCGGCGGCCAAGGCCGACCGGGCACTGATCGGCGCCGACGAGGAGCACTTCGCGGCGATGGCGAGAACGCTCGAGCGCTCGGTCGAGGACTTGACGGAGCGGCTGGATGCTGCCCGCAAGCTGCCGGGTGGCGCCGGCCAGGAGGCGATGGAACGCGACCTGGAGATCCACCGGCTGACCAGCCGGCTCGGGCTGCTGCGCCGATTCGGACTGGACCTCTGCCTGGGCCGGATGGTGGGCGCCGATGGATCGGCACCGGTCTATGTCGGTCGGATGGGGCTGTCCGACGGATCCGGCAGGCGGTTGCTGGTGGACTGGCGCGCACCGGCGGCCGAGCCCTTCTTCGGGGCGACGCACGCCAATCCGATGGGCCTGGCCAGCCGGCGCCGATACCACTGGATTCGCGGGCGGATCACCGACTACTGGGACGAGGTGTTCTCTCTGGACGGCACCGAGGGCACGGTTCGTTCTGTCGCTCTGGACGACCAGTCGGCGTTCATCGCCAGCCTGGGCGCGAGCCGCTCACCGAGGATGCGGGACGTGCTCAGCACCATCGCCGCCGACCAGGATGCGATCATCCGAGCCGGGTCGTCCGGGGCGCTGGTGGTAGACGGCGGCCCCGGCACCGGCAAGACGGTCGTCGCGCTGCACCGCACGGCGTTTCTGATGTATGCCGAGCCGCGGCTGAGCCACGACCGGGGCGGGGTGCTGTTCGTCGGCCCGCACCAGCCATACCTGAGCTACGTCTCCGACGTGCTCCCCACGCTGGGGGAGGAGGGCGTGCAGATCTGCACCCTGCGCGACTTGGTCCCACAGGGCGGGGCTGCCGTCGTGGAGGCCGATCGCGAGGTGGAACGCCTGAAGATGTCGGCGGCGATGGTCGGGGCGATCGAGCCCGCGGTGCGGTTCTACGAGGAACCGCCGACCGAGCCGATGATGGTCGACACTCCCTGGGGGGAACTGGATCTCGAGCCCAGCGATTGGGTCGAGGCGTTCCAGGCCGCGGACCCGGGCACCCCGCACAACGATGCGCGTGATCTGGTGTGGGAGGAGTTGCTGACCATCCTGCTCGACAAGTGCGGGGAGCAAGAGGTTCCGCCCGAGGTGCTGCGACGGTCGCTGGCGCACAACAGGGATCTGGTGACGGCCTTCACCAGGGCGTGGCCGCTGATCGAGTACACCGACCTGGTGGGGGACCTGTGGGCCGTTCCGGCCTACCTGCGGATCTGCGCCCCCTGGCTGGACGGCGACGAGGCCGGCCGGTTGCGGCGCCAGGACCCGCAGGCGTGGACCACGGCCGATCTGCCGCTGCTGGACGCCGCACGGATACGCCTGGGGGACCCGCAGACATCCCGTCGGAAGCGTAGTCGGGACCGAGAGGTTGCCGCGGACCGGGAACACCTGGACGCGATCATCGACGATCTCATCGCCGCCGATGACTCGGACATGATGGTGATGTCCATGCTGCGTGGAGAGGATCTGCAGGACGCGCTGATACAGGACATCGCCCCGGTCGAAACGGATCTCGACCGGCTTGCGGGTCCGTTCGCGCACATCGTCGTCGACGAGGCGCAGGAGCTGACTGACGCGCAGTGGCAGATGCTGCTGCGCCGCTGCCCCTCGGGCAGCTTCACCATCGTGGGGGACCGGGCGCAGGCCCGGCACGGGTTCACCGAGTCGTGGCAGGACCGTCTCGATCGGATCGGGATGACCGACGTCAAGCAGGCGACGTTGCAGGTGAACTACCGGACGCCGCAGGAGGTGATGGCGGAGGCCGAGCCGGTCATCAGGGCCGTGATCCCGGACGCCAACGTACCGACCTCCATCCGGGGCACCGGCGTCCCGGTGCGATACGGATCGGTCGACGAGTTGGACGCCGTCCTGGACGCCTGGGGTGTCCAGCGCGCCGATGGGATCGCCTGCGTCATCGGCGTGGGCGCGGCGGCGCCCGGCGCCGTCCGTGGACGCGACCGTGTCCGTTGGCTGAGCCCGGAGCTTTCCAAGGGCCTTGAGTTCGATCTGGTGGTGCTGATCGGGCCGGAGCGGTTCGGCGCCGAAGTCGAGGGGGCCGTGGACCGGTACGTGGCGATGACCCGGGCGACGCACCAGCTCGTCGTCCTGACCGGCTGAGCTGGGCTAGTCGGACCTGGGCCGCCGATCACACGATTGCGCCCCACGTCGTCGCCAAATGATGGGCTTCGGACCATCCGCGCGTCGGTACAACGGGCCAAACAGGTGTTATCCATCCCGAAGGGCGGACGATGGGGACGCACACCGACGCATGGCGTCCCTTTTGGCGCCCGTCGTGACGGCATCGGGATCGTCCTCCTCCAGCCATGCGGAGGCAACCATGACGACCGGTGGTCGGTCCGCCCGAGTTCCTCCGGGCGCGGCGCGACAGATCGGGTGTGATGCCGCGCTGGGCCAGGCGGTGGCCGAACCGGTCGGCGCCGCCGCAGTACGCACACTCCTGGCAGAACGGAACCGGTGACGGTGCCATCGGGCGTGGTAGGGATGGCGAAGGCCGCCATCAGGACGCCGTCCCGACGAGCGGCGTGAGCAGCCGGTGCGGGGCGTAGAGTGCCTGACTGATCGGGTCCGTCCGCGAGGTGGCCCTCCTCCGCAGGTGAACGGTGAGATCGGCCGGTCCGGGCCGCGCGCCGCAGGATTCGCACACCCCATCGTCGCCCACCCTGCCGCAGCCGGCGTGACTGAAGACGCCTCGGTCGGGGTCGGCCACGTAGTGTTCGTTGCCCCAGCAGGCGAGCGCCCAGATCGTCGGCCACAAGCCCAGACCCTTTGCGGTCAGCGCGTACTCGTCTCGTCCGCTCGGTGCTGCGCATCGATCGAGGATGCCGTGCTCGACCAGTAGGTTCAGCCGGTCGGTCAACACGGCGCGGGGGATGTCGAGATGATCACAGAAGTCGCTGAACCGGCGGACGCCGTAGAACGCGTCACGCACGATGAGCAGCGTCCAGCGCTCGCCGACGATTTCCAGCGCACGGGCGATGGAGCAGTTCTGGCCGACGTATTCGCGAGGAAGTGCCATACGACCAGTATGGCACTTGCAAGTTCGGTGAACGAACTTCTAGGGTGAACGTCGCAAGTTCATTCACCGAACTATTGGAGCCCGTGTGATCTCGCTCGACAGTGCCGCCACATCGCCGACCGGACCCATCGTCGGAGGACGCGCCCGAGTCCTGCCCCGGCGGATCGCCTACGGGTATGCCACGGGGCTCATGGGTCTGGCCCTGTTCGCCTCCGTGGTGCCCACCCCGCTGTACGGCCGCTACGCCACGCTGTGGCACTTTTCGCCACTGACGCTGACCCTCGTCTACGCGACCTACGCCTTCGGTGTGCTCACGGCCCTGCTGCTTGCCGGTCGGGTCTCCGACCAGGTGGGGCGGCGGCCGGTCCTGCTGGTTGCTCTGGTGGCGCTCGTCATTTCCACGGTGCTGTTCATGGCGGCCGACTCGGCCGGGTGGTTGTTCGTCGCTCGGGCCATCCAGGGGCTGGCGACGGGAACTGCCGTGAGCGCAGCGAGTGCCGCCATGATCGATCTGCATCCGCGACGTGACCCGGTGAGCGTGGGACTGGCCAATGGCGTGGCGAGCGCAACCGGGCTGGGCCTGAGCCTGCTGGTGTCTTCAGCACTCGTCCAGGCCGGCACCGCGCCACGGGTCCTGCCCTATGCCGCGTTGCTGATCCTGTTGGCGGCTGCGCTGGCCGGGGCCTACTGGATGCCCGAGCCCGTGACGGACCGCACGGCGTTCCGACTCACCCCGCAGCGTCCGAGCGTGCCTGCAGGGATCCGGCACGCCTTCCTGCTTGCCGGCCTCGCGGTGCTCTCGTCCTGGTCGATCGGCGGCCTGTTCTTCTCACTCGGGGACCTGCTGTCGGCGCAGCTGTTCCATAGCTCGAATCTCATCGTTGCCACCTTGGGGACCGCGCTGTTCTGCCTGTCAGGTGCGCTCGGGCAACTGGGCTTCCGGCGGACGGCCCCGTGGCTGAGTGCCAGTGCCGGTTCGGTGGCACTCGCCGCGGGGATGATCGTGATTGTCGTCGGGGCGGCCACCGCATCGACCACCGCGTTCGTCGTCGGTGTCGTCGTCGCGGGGGTTGGATTCGGTGTCGGATTCCTGGGCGGACTGCGGCAACTCGTCGTCGTGATTCCTGCGCACCATCGCGCGTCGGTCATGTCCGCGTTCTACCTCGTCGCGTACACCTCACTGTCGGTGCCGGCCGTGTTGGCCGGCGTGGTGGTCACGGACCTCGGCCTGGACCCGACTTTCGAGATCTTCGGCAGCGTGATCGCAGCCATCGCGCTGATCGTCGCGATCGAGGCCTGGCGGACCCGGGGGAGGCTCGAAAAGTAGCGGGGCGCCCGCGGGCTACTCGTCACTGTCGTCGTGCCCGGAACCGGATGCCGTTCGACGTTCCGTCACCGGACGATCGCGTCCAACAGGCCCGGGAACTGGGCATTGATCTCCTTCTCGCACAACACGTTGAGCGCCTGACCGCCGTGCCGGTGCGTGATGATGATGCCCGCTTCCCGCAGCGTCTTGAAGTGGTGGCTCAGAGTGCTTTTGGCAACGGCGGAATCGAATTGCCCGCAGGCGATGGGCGCTGTGGTCGACCTGAGTTGCCGGACGAGGTCGAGCCGGACAGGGTCGGCCAGTGCCCGCAGCACGGTCACCGCGTCCAACTTCGCCGCCGTATCAGGCGCTCCTTGTTTCGGCATGTGACATACCTCCCACGGTAAGGATACCCGATTTCGATACCTATAGAACAAGTGGTAGAACTAGTTCCATGGGTATCGAACACCGTCGGGCCGTGGTCGGGCTCGCGCTGATCGCGTCGTTCATGGTGTTCGTCGACGGCACGATCGTGAACCTCGCTGTCGCCCAACTCGGTTCGCATCTTGGTGCGACGCGACCGCAGATCGAGTGGACGATCAACGCGTATACCTTGGCCTTCGCCGCCGTGATGTTGGGCGCCGGGACGATCACCGACAGTTTCGGCGCGAAGCGGACCTTCCTGGTGGGGCTGTCGGTATTCGCCGCGTCTTCCGGCCTGTGCGCGTTGGCCGATTCGATGGCCATGCTCAACGGCGCACGCCTGGCCCAAGGTGTGGGCGCGGCCCTGCTGTTGCCCAGCGCGCTGGTCCTGGCCACCGGACGTGCCCGGGGCGCGGACGAACGTCATCGACTGGTCGGCTGGTGGGCGGCGGCCGGCGGCCTCGGCATGGCCGCCGGGCCGTTGCTCGGCGGGGCCCTGGAGTGGCTGGTGAGCTGGCGCGCAGTGTTCGCGGTGAACCTCGTGATCGGCCTTCCCGCCCTCGCATGGAGCATTCGGGCGATGCCGGCCGTGGCCGGCCGCCGCCGGCGCCTCGACATGGTCGGGATGCTGGCGGCCGCGCTGTTGATCGGTGGACTGGTCTTCGCCCTCGTCGAGGCGCCGGCACGCGGTTGGCGCGCCACCGAGGTCGTGATCGCGATCGCAGTGGCGGGCATCGGTCTCGTCGGCTTCTGCCTGGCCGAGATGGCCGCCAGCATGCCACTGCTGCCGACGACGTTGTACCGGACCGTGACGTTCGCCGTGCCGACGGTGCAAGGCGCCCTGTTCAATTTTGCGTTCTACGGGCTGCTGTTCGCCCTGGGCCTGATGCTGCAACAGGGCCGCGGGCTCAGCGCGATCGTCGCCGGCCTTCTCTTCCTCCCGCTCACCGGGCTCATACCGGTCGGAGCCATCGCTGCGGCACCTCTCGCTCGACGCAGGAGTCTTCGCACGGTGCTCGGCGCCGGCCAGTCACTACTCGCGCTGAGCCTGGTTGCGACCGCGATGATCGGCGCCGCCCATGCACTGTGGCTGCTGGTTCTTGCGCTGGTCCCGGTGGGGTTCAGCGCCGGCCTCCTGGTCCCGACCATGACCTCCCTGTCGCTGGCCGGCGTCGAACCCGGACTGCACGGGGCCGCATCGTCGGTGTTCAACACCTCACGACAGGTGGGAGCCGCCATCGGCATTGCCACCTACGGTCCGCTGCTGGGCGACACGGGCGACGTCACCGACGGGTTCGCCTTCTGCGTCCTGATCGGCGCGATAGCGACGGTCGTCGCTCTGCTGCTCGGCGCGGCGGGACGGCCGCGGCGCGGCGGCGCGGGGCCGCGGAGCGGACTGCCGCACCACGTCGGTACTACCCGTCTCCGGCGGCCCTTTGGCGGCCCTCGCCGATGGCGTGAATCCTCGGCACCGTCGCCTGCGTTGGCGTCTCGAACGCATAGATGAGGCGACGGTGACCATACATCTGCGCGTCCCTGTCCAGTCGCAGCCCGATTCGCTCGGCAACGGTCCGCGACGGTCCATTGTCCGGATGGATGACGGCGATGACCCGGGTGATCCCGAACCGCTCCCGGGCGGCCGCGCGGCATGCGGCGGCAGCCTCCGTGGCGTACCCGCGACGTTGATGAGCGGGCAGCACGTGATAGCCGATCTCCACTTCAGGGACGTCGTCGACGACCTGGACGGTCAGCCCGCATTCGCCGATGAATTGGCCGCCGTGTCTGAGCGTCATGACCCACAGACCGAATCCGTAGTCCCGGTAGAGCTGCCGGTTCCACGCGATCCATCGCTGGGCCTCGTCCCTGGTCTTCGGCCTCGGGTAGTAGCGCATCACCTCCTCGTCGCCCAGCAGCGCGGCCATGTCGTCGAGGTCGCCGTCGGTCATCTCGCGCAGAACCAGTCGGTCGGTCGACACCGAACAAGCGCGGGCCGCTTCGGTACTCGGCCGGCGAACGCGGCGATTCACCGTGAGCTCCTCTCGTGCGCAACGTCAGCATGGGCCATTTCCGACCGGAAGGACCCGATTCTGGGGGAGGGATGACCGGATCATCCACCGCGGTGGGCAGTCAGTGCGAGCGCCGTGGCGTTGTCGTCGCCGGCGTGCACGCACGCGACGGGAGACCGCCCGCGATTCGTCTTCGCCCGGCACCCCACATCGCATCCCCAGGGGCGGCCGCCGGCGGCGCCCCATCCCTGAGGATGGCGGGACGCCCGCCCTGCGAAAGCGCCGTCCCGGGAGCACAGTGGATGGATGGGCGCAATCAGATTGGTGTGTGGCGCGGTCTTCGACGGTGTGTCCGGGGAGCTGGGCGGCCAGACGGAGATCCTGGTACGTGACGGCACGATCGTCGAGCTGGGCCGGTCGGTGAGCCGTTCGGAGGAGGCGCAGCTGATCGACCTGTCCGGGCACACCGTCAGCCCGGGGTTCATCGACACGCATGTGCACCTGACCATGGACGCCGCGAATCTGGCACAGCAGACCCTGGCCTCCGCGGCGACCAAGGCCCTGGACGGCCTGGGCCTTGCTCAGCGGTACCTGGATGACGGGTTCACCACCGTGCGCGATCTGGGCACCATGGACCCTGGCTTCCCGACGGTCGATCTGCGTGACGCCTTGGCCGCTGGCGTGCTCCAGGGGCCGCGGCTGGTGGTCGCCGGGCACGTCCTCAGCGCTACGGCCGGTCACGGTGACCTGAGCAGCTTCTACGCGCCACGCTGGGACTTGCCGGTGTCCGCCCTCGCGGATGGCGTCGCGCGGGTGCGTCAACTGGTCCGCCGGGAGCATGCCGGCGGGGCGGACTGGATCAAGACGGCCAACGCTGGCGGCTACTTCAGCGCCGGCGACGACCCCGCCCGCGCGACGTGGTTCGACGACGAGATGGACGCATTGTGCGCCACTGCGCGCCAACTGGGCCTGCCGGTCGCCGTGCATACCGGTGGTGCGGAGGCGTGCAAACAGGCGATCCGCTGCGGTGCGCGCAGTCTCGAGCATGCCTACCTTATCGACGAGGAAGGCATCGACGCGGCGATCCGCGCCGGAACCTACATCGTGCCCACGATGCAGATGACCCAGGAGGACCTCGCCGCGCTGCGAGCGGGCACGCTGGCCAGCCAAGCGGTGTGGAAGTTCCAGCGCGATCACGAGCAGATCCTCGCCTCCCAGCGATTGATCGCCGCCAGCAAGGTCAAGGTGGCATTCGGCACCGACTGCGGCATGTTCCCCTTCGGCCACGGGATCCTCGAGTTCCAGGCGATGGTTGCCGCCGGGCTCGATCCGCTCCGGGCCATGCGGGCCGCGACGTCCACTGCCGCGGAGATGCTGGGGATCGACACCATCGGCGTGCTGCGGCCGGGCGCGTGCGCCGACATCGTCGCGATGCCTGGAAATCCGCTTGAGGACATCTCGGCCACCTCACGGGTCGACTTCGTCATGCGCGCCGGCACTGTGCGCCGGCGGCCCGAGGACGGCACCCGGTCGCCGCGCTGATGGCTCGGTGATGGCGCCATCGCGCCATCTGGCCTCCGTCACCATTCGGCCTCCGCCCTCGAACTCGCCGACTACACACGTCCGATCACCGGAGGCGGCACAGACGCCGTCCGTTGCCTATGGCGTAATTTTTGACCGTGGGCGGACGCCGCGCGGTCAGGCGACGATTCCGAACCCTCCAGTCCACGGGAGCTTCTCGGCGGCGGCGAGCCCTATTTGCAGGAATCCCATCGACTCCAGTTCGCGGGCGCGTTTGAGCGGCCCGACATCGATCACTCCGAGACCGGCGGCGGTGATGATGCCGGCAAGCAGCGCCTTAGCGGCGGAATCGTCTCCCGCGACGAGCACGGTGGTAGTCAGAGGGCCGACCGTGGCAGCGCTGAGGGTCGCGGCGAAGGTGGTGTTGAACGCCTTGAGCACCTGCGACTGCGGCAGCGCCGCGGCGATCTCCGCTGCGGCGGAACTGTCGGCGGGAACGGTCAGCGAGTCGAAGGTCTGGAAGTCCAACGGGTTGGTGATGTCAACGACAACCTTGCCCGCCAGCTCAGCCCCACGTTGGGCGATCACATCGGCGACCGCCGGATACGGCACCGCGAGCACGACGATGTCCCCGGATACCCGCTGGTCATCGTCACCGTGACCGATCATCTCCGCGGTGTGCCCGCCACCGCGAACGACACCTGAGATCGCCTGACCCATGTTGCCGGTTCCGATCACGCTCACCGTCGTCATACCGCCTCCCGTCTCTTGGAGTTCCCGCGTCGCCGGATTACTCAACATCCAGCCGACAGAGAATGGATTTCGTGTTCACCGGTGCCCGTTCGCCGCTGGGTCCACTGGCCCTCGGTGACGGCGCACGAGTTGTGCTTTTGGGGCGCTACCAGAGGCGCCGTCGATGCGGATTGTCCGGCCGGTGATGGATCGGGCGTGGTTCGAGGCCAAGAACAGGGCAATAGCGGCGTCGAACGGATTTCAATCGGATAGGTGAATCGTCCCGGCATGCCAGGACGCTCAGCCAGCGGGTTGCTGGGCTGGGCAACCCCGGGGACTGCCAGGTGGCCTCGCGACTGATGCCGTGGTGTCCGGACATCTGCTCGGCCAGGTTGCAAGTGGTGGTCTTCGGACACGAGCGTGATGTCCCTTCTGTGGCCCATGGGGTGACCCCCGGGTCGTTTTGTCGGTGTGCCGATCGCCGGGGCGATCGTGCGGTCGGCGCGCGGGCCGGCTTGCTGAGGGTGGCGACGATGGGCATCCCGAGCGATCGGGCGGCGCAGACGTTCCTTGCGGCCGAGAGCCCCGAGCAGGCGGCGCCTTTTGGCCGGGAGCAGGCGTCGACGGACATGCTCCCAGCCCTCCGACTGCGCCCCGGTCGTTGCTCAGGGGACCGGGACGGCGCGCACCAGAGTCGGCGCGCTGTCCATGCTGGTGCAGTGCGGGCAACGCGGCAGGCCGTTGGTGCCGTGCCGCCGGCATAGGAGCGGGATGCTCCGGCCCACCGGGCACTGCCGATGGTTGTGGTACACCTCGGATTCGCCGAGGTCACAGGAGTAGTAGGTGAGAGTTCTCATCGGGAACACCTTCGCTTCCGGACGTGAAGAGACGCCTATGCTGACCCCGGATACCCCACCAGTGGATGCGCTATTCAGGGGCCCAACGGCCAGCCGCCGCGGCTACTCTGCGGTCGGGTCGGCCGCGACATCCGGTCGATGAGTAGTTATCCAACATCAGGTGTCTCTGCTGATGCCGCGGGACCGCATGGTCGATGGCCTTGACGAAGGTCAGGACTTCGTGTCGGCGCTCGGGCAGGCACACATTTCGAACGCTCGCCCCTCACCAGCTGCAACGCTGAGAACAGCGTTGTCGTGCCGGACGCTTGCAGTCGTGGGTCATCGGTCCGGCCCATCGCCCTCGGCAGCGACACCTGGGTAACCTCCAGGGCCTGGATCTGGGTCGTCTCGTCCATGCACACAGCACGACCCGCTTATCAGGCGGACTCAAATGCGACCGTCCACGACGTCGATCAGTTCTCGGCGAACCGCAGATCGTTGCTGGCCTTGAAGGTCTCCAGGCGATGCGGCGCCAGCCCCAACTCGTCCCAGATGTGCTGCACCAACGCCTTGCCCACGCCGGTCCGGTCGGCCATCTCCGGCAGAACCACCGCGTCTGGTCCGGCGGGATCGTCCTGTTCGTCAGCGCGACAATCTACCGCGGCTGGTCGCGGGCGTGGATCCTCAGCCGGTGGGTGAGTACGTACTGTCTGGGACCAGGTGATCTGATCAGAACGGGAAGAACCCGATGTGCCCGTAGAACAGGGTGAAGCTCAGGAAGGTCCACATCATCCCGGCGACGAACAGCGCCACCAGGAAGATCCGCCCGACGATCCGGCGCGCGGGTGCGAAGGGCGCGGTGATCGCGGCAATGCCGGTGATGAAGTAGGCGGAGGCCACGAAGAATCGTTCCAGGATCGAGTCGCCCATCAACCTCGCGATGGGTTCATCCGGGGGTGCGGGAGCCCACATGCCGAATTCCAGCCCGGCCGCGCCGATCATGATGAGTCCGACGCCGCCGAACGCTCCTGCGTACAGCAGCGGCCGGACGGTGGCCACCAGATCGAATTCGACCCCGCGCTGCACGGCGGACTTCTCGGCCCGCAACAACGCAAGCGCCCCGAAGAAGATCAGGAACCCGAAGTACATGGCGGGTTCCCCGAAGGCCACATTGTCGACCGCGCAGCACGGCGCGCCGGAGATCTGCTTCAACGGCCAGGTCAGCGTCATGTGGGTGCCCGTGACGGCCAGGAACAGCCCGAGGGCCGCGAACATCCAGGCCCATCCGTCGATCGACCGGCGGCCGGGCCGTTGCACCGCGCGAGCGAAGACCACCAGCAACAGCATGAAGGCGCCGGCCGCCAGCCCCATCGTGGTGTTGTAGGTGATGCCCTGGGCCAGCATGCTAGATCCGTTCAGCCAGCAGCGCCTGGCGGATGATCATCAGCCCCGTGCCCACCGCGAACACCACCGCCAGCACCAGCGCGCCGATATCCGGCTTCACCACGATCCAGAGGATCACTGAGACGATGAGGCCGACGACCAGAACGGCGAATAGCACTTGCACCAGGATGGTGGCCCACCGGTTCACCCGCCCGTCGTCGAGTTCGACGGGAAGCCCGGTGAACGCGCCGTGATCGGCCACGCGCAAGTTATATCACCTTTTCGCGCGCCTCGGCGGGATTACGGACAGTCATCCTGACCGGACCGCAGCCCCGTTCTTCCTGATGGAGCGCCGACCCGTCGGCGGTACCGACAATCGTTGGGCCGGGCAGGCGACGGCCGACCACCCCGTGGCTGGGCAGATCACTTTCAAGGCACCCTGACGGGGCCAGCGGGCAAGAGAGCCACAACCGCGAGGCGGAACGACCAGTGCCTACCCTGCCAGCCAGTCCCAGACCAGCCACCACCAGACTCACAGTGGGCACGGGAATGATCTTGCGGGCCGCGGGTGGGCGCGGCCGACACATCTCTCTCGTTCGACCGCGATCACGTGCCGCACGTTGCTGACGGCCAGCCAGCACAGATCGGTCCCCTCGGTGGAATCAGGGTGAGCCGTGTGCGGGAGAGCCGCACGCACCGTTTGATTGATTGAAGCTGGAAGTGAGCGGCCGATTTACTCCGGACAGTGGCCCCAATTAGAATTGGGGCGGACGGAATGGAGTGGGTGTGACGAGCAAGCGAGGGAAGTATTCCCCCGAATTCAAGGAAGCCGCGGTGCGTGAGGTCATCGACAAATCGCGGCCGATCGCGGACGTCGCGGGCGAGCTGGGCCTGGTGGCGCAAACCCTGGGGGTGTGGGTTGCGAATTGGCGGGCGGAGCACGCGGACGACGAGCCCGAATTGACGGTTTCGCAACGGGCTCGGTTGAAGGAATTGGAGCGGGAAAACCGCGAACTGAGAATGGAGAACGAGTTTCTGGGTTATCCGGATGTTCTTGTTATGCCGATGTTCTCCTGACGTGCCTGGTCAGCGGGCCGTGCGGCTTGGATAGTTCCACATAATCTGCTAGAGCATCATGGTCCTTCCATTTCGTGGATGAGGAAGGACTTGGTGATGGGTGATCCGTTGAAGGTCCGCGTGTCGGGCCCGTTGGCGGCGTTGGTTCCGGCGTTTCGCGAGGAGTTGTTCCGGGTCGGTTATGCGCCGAATACGGTGGCGCAGCAGTTGCGGCTGGTCGTTGATCTGTCGCGGTGGCTGCAGCGCAGACGGTCGGGCCCGGCCGATCTGTCAGATTCGGTGGTCGAATCGTTTATGCGTGCGAGGTGTCGGACGCATGTGAATCTGCGTACCGCGCGGGCGTTGCAGCCGTTCCTCGACTTCGTCGATGGTCTCGGGGTTGAACGGAAACGGGATGCGGCGGAGTCGGTCTCAACAGTGGATCGGCTGCTCGGCGAGTTTGCGGGATATCTGGTCTCGGAGCGGGCGCTGCGGGCGGCGACGGTGACGAACTATGTGAATCAGCTCAAGCCGTTTCTGCGGTGGCGGGTAGCGCACGGCGGCGAGGACTTCGCCTCGCTGAAGGGCGGAGAAGTCACCGCGTTCTTGTTGAGCCGTGCGAAGACGGAGACCCTCGGCTCGGTGCGGGTGGCAGCGACCGCGATCCGGTCGCTGCTGCGATGGATGTTCCTGGTCGGGATCACACCTGTCCGGTTGGACGGAGCGGTCGGTCCGGTGGCCTACTCGTCTTACGCTGGCCTGCCCAAGGCCCTGACCCGCAAACAGCTGCACTGCGTGCGGGAGGCGGCAGCGTCCGGGCCCGCCGCGGCACGTGACGTGGCACTGGTGGCGGTGTTTTCCCGCCTGGGGCTGCGGGCCGGGGAGGCCGCCGCGTTGACGCTCGATGACATCGGTTGGCGCACGGGCACGGTCACCGTGACCGGGAAGGCAGGCCGACTGGCGGTGATGCCGCTGCCCGTGGACGTCGGCGACGCGCTGTCGGAGTATGTGCGCACCGGGCGTCCGGCGACCGGTGATCGGCACGTGTTCGTGCGGGTGCTGGCGCCGCACACGTCGATGAGTCCGAGCGGGATCAGCCAGGTCATCACCACCCTCGGCGCCCGGGCGGGCATCGCCGGGCGGATCGGCGCGCACCGGCTGCGGCACAGCGCCGCGACCGCGGTTCTGGCCGGCGGCGGCAATCTGACAGAGGCCGGCCAGTTGCTGCGGCACGCCGACCCGGCCATGACTCGCGTGTATGCCTGCGTCGACCTGGGGTCGCTGCGGGCACTGGCCCAGCCGTGGCCCGGCACCCAGGCGACTGACGGACGCGGAGTCGATGTGCGGGTGTCGTCATGACCGCGGCGAAGGCGCTGACCGACTACTGCCGCGACTACCTGACGCTGCGCCGCTCGATGGGCCACCGACTGCAACGACACGACCGGATGCTGGCCGGCTTCCTGGCCGAGCTGGCGGCGGCGGGACAGGATGCGATCACCGCGGCCGCTGCCGTTCGGTGGGCGTGCGCACCGACCGACGCGACGCCGCGGTGGTGGGCGGCGCGTCTGTCGGCGGTGCGGGGCCTGGCCGAATACATCCACAGCCGCGATCCGGGCCGGGCGGGGCTGATTCCCGCCGACGCGATCCCTGCCCGGGTGACCCGCACGGTGCCCTACATCTACACACCCGGCCAGGTCCGGGCGTTGATGGACGCGGCATTGGCGCTGCGCCCGCCGATCCGCGGCATCACCCTTGCCACCATCATCGGCCTGATGGCCGCCACCGGCCTTCGGATCAGCGAATGCCTGGCGTTGAACATCACCGATGTCGATACCGCCGGCAATATGCTGGCCGTGACCGGTAAACGGGGCCGTCCGCGGCTGGTGCCGATCGATCCCACGACCAGCGCCGCGCTGGCCGACTACCGGCAGGCCGCCACACGACTGGCGGCACGACCCGACCATGAGGCGCTGTTTTTGACCTGGCGCGGCACCCGAGCGCATGCCGGCAACGTCGAGGTCGCCTTCCGCCAGCTGGCCGATGCTCTCGGATACGCCGCACGACCCGGCGGCCGGGCCCCGAGATTGCACGACCTGCGCCACAGCTTCAGCACAAACACGCTGGTCAGGGCTCACCGAGACGGCGCCGATGTTGATGCGACGATAGCGGTGCTGGCAACGTATTTGGGCCATGTCAGCCCAGCATCCAGCTACTGGTACTTGCAGTCCGTGCCCGAGTTGCTCGACCTGGCGGCCGCCAAGATCACCGCCGCGCAACAGGCGGGGCGGCTGCTATGAACACGCTCGCATCCACCCTGCAAACCTTCTTCACCTCGTATCTGGTCGGGCAGAAGGCCGCCAGCCGGCACACGATCAGCGCCTACCGGGACACCTGGCGGCTCCTGCTGCGCTACGTCAGTCAGCAGACCCGTCGCCGCCCGGACCGGATCGACTTCGGCGACCTGGGGGCTGACATGATCACGGCGTTCCTGACGCACTTGGAACACGACCGCGGAAATGGTCCGGCCACCCGTAACGCCCGCCTGGCAGCGATCCACGCCGTGTTCGGCTACGCCGCCTACAACCAGATGCAACACGCCGACCTGATCGCCAGAGTGATGGCGATCACGCCGAAACGCACCGCCAGACCGGATATCTGCTACCTGTCCGACCCCGAGGTTGATGCGTTGCTGGCCGCGCCGAACACCGCCAGATGGGTGGGCCGCAGAGACCAGCTGATCATGACGACACTGATCAGCACCGGACTTCGCATCTCCGAACTGACCGCAACCCGCTGGGCCGATATGCAATTCGACGCGCCGAGCTATCTACGATGCCACGGAAAGGGGCGGAAAGACAGGACCACACCCATACCTTCGTCTCTCGTGCAGGCGCTACGGGCCTGGCAGACGGAGAACTCTACCGCCGGGCCCAACGACCCGGTGTTCGTCGCACAAGGCACCGACCGCGCGGTAACAGCCAGCGCAGTCACCAAACGCCTCGCCGCCCACACCGCGGCCGCTACAGCGACATGCCCGACACTACAAAGGAAGTCGGTGACACCTCACGTGCTGAGACACACCTGCGCCATGCGAATGCTTGCTGCCGGCATTGGCGCGGCGACCATTTCGCTTTGGCTGGGCCATGAATCGATCGATTCCACAGGGCCCTACCTACACGCCGACCTCAGCGTCAAACAACGCGCGTTGGACCGCACCACACCACCGACCGTTCGGGCGGGCCGCTACCAACCCGATGATGACATCCTCGCGTGCCTGGAGACGCTCTAGCAGATTATGTGGAACTATTCAAGCCGCACAGCCCGGTCACCAGGCACGTCAGGAGAACATCGGCATAACAAGAACATCCGGATAACCCAGGAACTCGTTCTCCATCCGCAGTTCGAGGTTTTCCCGCTCCAGCTCCTTCAACCGGGCACGCTCCGAAACGGACAGCTCCGCCTTGTCGTCGGCGTGCTGCTGCCGGTAACGCTTCACCCAATTACCTAAGGTTTGCTCAACGAGTTTCAACTCGCGTGCAACATCCGCGATCGGCCGGGAATTCTCTACCACTTCCCGAACCGCTGCTTCCTTGAACTCCGGGGAGAATTTCCCTCGTTTCGCCGACAACATTTCTCCGTTCTCTCCGACCCAATTTTACTTGGGCTCCTGTCCGGAGAAAAGCGGGCGGGTCACCTCTGGACCGAATCGAACATCGAGAAACATATCGGACCAAGCTGGTACTTGCCGTTCTCAGCCTCTTGTGCAACCGCGTTGCTGGTGCGCAGGGTGGTTAGCAGGCGGTGAGTCGTCGGCTTGGACAGGTTGGTCCGGCGCGCCAGGTCGCCAAGTGACTGAGGGCCATCCGTCAGGGCCCTCAGCAACTCAATAGCGCGGCTGACTGCGCGCACCGCGCTCGCTTCGGTGTCAGGTTGTCCGGCAGTCGGCGGACCTGAACATGGCTCTGCTTGCATCACTGCTCCATCACCGCTCGGTTCTTAGATCCTCCCCACAGCCTACGAAATCGGCAACGTTCATTTCGTAGTGCGAAACGGTAGCCGGGCACCGGGTTGACCATGGCCTTGTTCGTGACTCGACATGGGCTCCGAATCGATCGTGGTGAACAGGCGGCGTATCTCCTCGTCGGTGAACACATACGGCACCTGGTGATGCATCCGGACTCGGGCCGCGGCGACCGGCAGGTAGGCGTGCCAGCCGACGTTCTGGGCATACTCGGCCAGCCGGCGCAACGCCATCTTGTTGTGCCGGACCGTGGAAGCGCGCAGGTGGCGGCCGTGGAGGAACCCGTCGCATGCCTTCTTCGTGATCGACCCGTCCGGGTAGCCCTCCCGCCGGCAGTGATCGACGAATTGCCGCAGCACCCGCTCCGGCACTTTGAACCGGTAGCCGCCGGCGTGACGCACTGCCACCAGGTCGGCGACCAGGCCCGGCAGCGTCGCCTCACACATCAGGGCGACCCGCAGTGGCCCGGGTCGGTGACGTCCTCGACGTCCACCGCGCAACGCCGAAGCCGCTCGACGTCACAGCGCAGGTAGTAGGCCTGCGTCGTGCCACTCGAAGCGTGTCCCAACACCGCCGACACCACCGGCATCGGCGTGCCGCCGCCGATCACGGCCACGGCCAATGCGCTGCGCAGGGAATGCATCCCGCACACCTGGCCGGGCGGGATGACGATCCCGGCGCGGGCCGCGTATCGGGGCAGCCGGGAGGCGATCGACGAGACACACCCGAACGTGCCGAACGGATGATGATACTTGATGAACCCCTCTCTGTCAAGCTGGGTTGAGGCACCCGCCCCCTGACAATCAGTGACCCGAGGGCGGGGATGGAGAGCTTCCCCGTGATGACGGATGGTGTGGCCGTGGTGGCCTCGGCGGCCGGGATCGTCGATCCTGGTCGTGTGGATGACGATGATGCGCGGCGGCCGGATCCGGAGGTGCCCGAGCGGGCCCGCCGGCGGTCGTTCACCGCGAAGTACAAGCTGGAGATCCTGGCGGCCTACGACGCGGCCGACGACGGCGCCAAGGGTGCGTTGCTGCGCCGGGAGGGTCTTTACACCTCGCACATTGTGGTGTGGCGGCGGGCGCGTGACGCGGGTGCGCTGGCCGGGTTGACCGCGCCGCGGGGCCGCAAGCAACGCGACAAGCGGGACGTGCGGATCGCCGAGCTGGAGGCCGAGAAGAAGCGCCTGGAGCAGGAGCTGGCCAAGACCCGCTCCGTGGTGGAAGTGCAGGCAAAACTACACGCGCTCATGGAGATGCTCTCCGAGAGCGCGGACACCGAGCCGAGGTCGACGCCG
>JBIQML010000003.1:0-13587 GCA_044463405.1 Nakamurella lactea
CACGCTGCACCCACCACCAGCGAGCTCACCACCCCGGTGGGGCCAACATTCGTGAAGAACAACGGCCAAAGCGGGGCCAAATCAGGTGACCACACTCAGCCGCCGCTGGTGCACCCACCGTCAGCATCCCGCGAAGCCGTAAACGAACCGAGAAGCGACGACGATTGAGCGTCGAAGTGCGCTCGTCTGCCGAGATGCGGATGCCGAAGAGCCATCGTGTTCGGTCACGCGATCGGACCCAACGCTCAACGGTCCGCCATCGCTATCGTCGACGACGTTGGTGTGGCCTATGGGCTGAGGCACCGACAAAGGTCAAACGACCACGGGCTAAACGCCCTGCAGTACGGGTGATTGCCACTCGGTCGACGTGGCGTGCCTGAAACTTGTCCGCAGGCGCGGTCCAACAGGCGGCCTCGTGTCACCGGGCACTGATAGTGTGCCGCCGAACAAGATCGCACACCCACCCAAGAGCCGACATGGCAACGTTCGAGATTGTGGCAAGGAACGGCAACAAGTTGCTCGACATCGAGGCCGACCGTTACGGTCGGCGTCTCGATCACCACCGTGGCGGGCCTTGAAACAGGACGGGCACATGGCGAGCAGCCGCTGTCGCTGCTATTCCGGCTCGCCGAGGTGCTCGCCGTGGACGCCGCCGACCTGCTCGTCCCAACAGCTTCCCTTGCGACATCGGTCGTGGACGCTGACTTGGTCGCGAAGGTGGGCGGCGTGCTGTTCGAGTTGCGCCACCTCACATCGCCGGAGATCCTGGCCGCGGCGCTGAACGTCACCACCGACGAGGTCGGGGCCGCAGTGGTGACACTCGACCAGCGTGTGGCCGCGCTCGGGTTGCGGGTGCACCGGCTTCGCGGCGACGTCGGCGTCGTCCGCTCGCAAACCACCCCAAGCCGGGAGGAGTTGCGGGCGGCGTGGCAGCAGGATTTCGCGCGCCGGTCGATGACGCTCGGCCAGGCGCGGATGCTGTACCGGGTGTGGCGAGGGGGCTTTGAGCAGAAGCAGCTTTCGAACCCCGAGCGCGTCACCCTCGCCCAACTCGTCAACGCCGGCCCTCGTCGAGGTGCCTGTCGAAGCCGGGGCAAACGCGGTGGTGCTCTCAGCGGACGTACACGCATCGCTGTGAATGGCCGAACCCAAGGTGCAGCGTGCCATCTAGTGGCGCGTCGGCAGGAGGTAGCTGTACAGGGGCGTGCAAACTGTAACCAGGTCGGGGACGCAGATGACCAGGAAGATGAAGACCTTCTCCTCGCCATTGCGGATCCAGCGTGGGAACTTAGATGAAACAATCAATGTGGCGAGAAATAGAACCACTGCCAGCGGCCAGCGCCCCAGCGTCAAGCACACCGCCGCACCCATGAGCTGAAGTGCCCCAACGACAATCGCGACGTCACGCCTGCGTCCTCGTGCGCGAAGATCCTGGTTCTCCTTTTCCAGCGCGGCCACTCGCTCAGACAACTCCGATGTCTGCTGCTTCGCGCCGCTGAGCTCGCTTGCCAATTGGTGAACTTCCCCGGTGGCAACTTGCGCTTCGTCGCCTTTCGCTTGCGCGCGTTCGCGGGCTAGCGCGAGGTCACGCGCTCGATGCTTTGTCTGTGCCTCATAGGCCGCGTCCATACGCTGCATGCGACGAGCCGAAACCCGTGCCGTAACAACGGCGGGATCGGCCGCGTCGGCATCTGTGAGAATTTCAGCCAGGCTGAGCGTTTGAGCCACACGCATACCATCGTTGTTCCCTGTCCCGTCCGCCAGAGCGCGAGCAAGCTCCGCCGCCACGTTCGGGGGATAGCGAGAGGCCAAGGCTTCACCGGCCTCCTGAGCGACGAGTGTCACAGTGGCCTTGGTCAGTTCTTCCAGGGAAGGAACGGCGCCGCATCGAGCAACGAGCGCGCCGAGTTGACCGATGGTCAGCGTGAATGGCCATTGGGCGCATTCGCCCAGCCGCCGCATCGCCGGCGTCAAGTGGCTGTCGGGGGTGAGAACCCAGCCACCGGGCCAGTTCGTCCCGCTCGCGAGCCGTCGTCGGGGGCGCCAGACCATAGCCATCGTCTCGGCATCGAAGTCCAGGTTGATCGGCCCTCTTTTTGCACGACCGTGATGGTCTTCGAGTTCCTCTTTCAGCGCGACACGGCATCGGCGCACGACCTCGCGGTCGTGGTTACCGTGCTGCCGGTGCGTGATGCCTACCGTGCCCAAGACTTCGGGCAGCCGTTGTGCTGCTCTCTCCATGTCGTCCCAGGTTCGGTACCGCTTGTCTTCGACGCCTTGGACAAAAAGGGCGACTGGCTCGCTGTCAACGAGCGACCCGTACAACGCCCTCTCTTCGTCAGACAACTCCGCGCCACGGCGCACATCTCCGGATCGGACAGCCTTGTCGAGAACGATGCGCAGTTCTTCGCAAACGTGCTCGGGCAGGATGACGTCCATGCCGGTCTCGACAGCCGCTCGCAATGTGGCCTGGACCGACTTTGCCGTCCGTTCCGATCCAAGCAACAAGAGCGCTACCGGCGTGTCGATAACAACGCGTTGCCCACTCAGCGCCCCAAGCGTCCCGCCGGCCGACGCCTGGTCACGACGGCCAACTACGGCGTGGAGGACGCACGCAGTGACCACGTTAGTCACAAGCTCGGTGCAGAAGATATCGGCCGGATCGAAGGCTGCGAGCGCGCACTCCTCCAAGAATTGAACGATTTCTGGCTTTGACTGTCCGGCTAGCAACTCGTAGAGCATCGCGTCGCGGTCCACGACTTTGGGCAGCAAAGCCGCCTCTGCGACAGCGTGCACTTGGCCGTCGTAGGCCGCTCCGGACTGCCGAACGGCGGCGGTAATCGCCTGCCTCAGCAAGTACACCCACCGCTTGCACTGCTCGACGCCGGGATCGGTGCCGAAAGCGCTGATAGCGCGCTCCCGCACCTGCTCGGCTGTCGAGCTGAACATCTCGATGCGCCACGCAGTTGACGCCCGACGATCTGCCGAGCCCTCGGGTGCCAGCGCCCAGATAACGGTGCCTGAAAGATCGACGGTCTTACTGAGTAGGCCCAGCTTCGCACCACTGGACAACGCCGCTTCGAGGCGCACCGCTGTGATGCCGGCACCCGGCCACACGCCGTGAAGGAGCGGCAAAAGCTCCTCGGCGCTACGTGCCCCGCTGCCAAGATGCTCGATAGAGCCTTGCAGGAGCAAGTCTTGGTCGGTTATGGACCTGTTCAGGTCAAGCAGCCGCGCGACCGCACTTGGCACATCAGGCACGTCAACGTCATCACGTTGGACCGGTATGCCGCGCATCAACTCGTCGTCCAGCCTTAGCGAGGCCTGGGCCTCGCCACCATCTGGAACTTCGCTGCCCGCCACCCTCGACCTCCATCGGCCCTCCGCGCCGCTGCCCCGGTCCTCGCAAGGAGGCCCGGGGCAGCGCTTTTATGACTTATGAACTTGCCGGGGCAACTTCATAAGGTTTGTCACTCGTGCTCACAGTGACATTCCCGTGCTCACCGGTGACATTTCGTGCTCAACGAGCGTGACAACTTCGTGCACATCGCTATTAGCTGTCGTCGGTCATCCAATGTCCATCCAACGGTCACGAGGACATTCGCTTGGCTACCGGGCTGCGACCCGCTGCAGGCGGCGGGCCCGTGACAAGAAGTCGAACTCACCGGGAGTACGTCGCCGAACGGAGCGCGTCGCCAGACCGACTCCAATGGCGGTAGCCGCCGCGCTGATCGATAGCGATAGCGGGGCCCCGGTCAAGACAGGGGTGCCAACCGCGAACCCTACAAAGAGCCCGCGCATCACGATCGGGATAGCCAAGCTTGCTAGTGAACGCCCGACGTCGTGACTCGCTTTCTCGAGTTCCTGCCAGACCGCCGCGGCAGACGCCTCCTCCTGAGGAGTGGCGAGCATCGCAGCGATCCGTTCAATCGCTGCGGCGAGCCGAAGACGCTCGTCCCCGTACTTTCTCCGATAGTAAAGGATTTTGTCCATCTCGACGCTGGGCCCGGGGCACGGGAGAAAGTCTCCCAAGTCAGTACGCCAGCTTGGCGCGCTCGACCGACCAACGCCCGCGAGTGCCTGGTCGTAGAAGGATGCTCGATTCGCGAAGAGGCTGACGCGGTGGCCCGGCCGCAGCGCTTTCATCTTCTCAGCTACTTCGCGAGCAACGATGGCGATAACCGATGGCAAGATCTCGCTGCTAACCACGAACGTGTTTCGGTCGACTTCCAGGGCAGCCCGACGATCGCGTAGCGCCTCCTCGATCCGGAGTGGCAGCTTGCCTCGGTAAAGCCTTGTCTCGGCGGTCACTGGCATGTAGACGCGAACGAGGGCCGGCCGCCGTGTCAGGAGCATCTCAAGGTCGTCGACAATCGTTGCTTCGTCCAGGTCGAGGCCGGAAGGCTCGACGAAGGTCAGGACTCCCGCCTCCCTCAGCGCCTGAGTCCAGGCATTTGCGGGATCGTAATTCGGCGGCGCAATCGTGATGACGTGGTCCCAGTACAACCCGGCATACCCGGCGACCTCCCGCGGCAGGCTGCTTAGCGGGAAGTAGAGCATGGTGTCCATAACGGCTGCACATCTCCCGTCCGTCGCCACGCACGCCTGTTGGAGTTGTAGCACACCCCAACAACCACGTAATGGCGTGCGGCGAGGTTGACTGATTGGACCGGTAGGCGCTGGCCATCTCAGCGATTTGCTCTTCGCTGTAGCCAATGGTGGGACATGCTGGCAGCGAACGAGCCCGACTCTCGTCCGCCTCGCCAACTTCCTCCGCTCAGGGAACGCGGGCGAATTACACTGACATAACACGCGATTCCGCAAGGACCCGCGAACACAGTTGGCGCCCGTAGGCGATGCCATCGCCGTCTCATCGTCGCCTGCAACCGCGCGGCTTTCGTCGTGGTTTTGTAGAACGTCGACCTCGAACAGCGCAAGCTGTCCAGCATCCTCGTGCATGCGCAGCACAGTGCCGCAAATCTTCAGGCGTCAAGTAGCTCGGTACCTCGGCACGGGCGACAGCGACGTTACATAGATGGGCTGGCGCACGGTCGGGATAGGAGCTGCGTCGCGTCTGGCTAGCGAGGAGCAACGGCAGCTTTCTTGGCCACCCGCCGGCCAGGAGTTGTGGGACCCCTCCTGACGACCGACCCGCCAGCGTCCACACGAAGAACCTCGGCCGCGAAAGCGAGCCACGCCTGAGCGTCGGCACCGTTGAGGTCATCGGTCCACATAAGAGTTCCGTTCGGGCCGTCGCCTTGGGCGTGCGGCAGGATGCCGTTGGCGATGTACCAGGCCTTTTTCAGCTCCCATTTCCTCGCGTAGTCCGGTACGTCGAGCATGCCGGCGTGCTCCCAAAGCACCTTGCGGCCGTCTGTGGTGACGATGGTGAAGTCGGGCAGCACCTCTCGGCCGTCGTTTCCTATGTACGGCTCCTCGTATTGCCACTGGCCCGGAACGAGTTGGTCGAGCAGGCCAGCGATGATCACCTCGTTCTTCGAGGCCATCGGGATCCCGTTGGTCGAGACGTGCAACAGCCTGCGGTCGTACCGGCGCGTTTGCCCTCGGACTTTGAGCGACACCGGCTCGGGGGCGGCGAACAGGTCCGTCAGACGCCGTGCGGTTTCCGATCGCCACGGTTGTGCCAAGTCGCGCAGGTCTGCGAGGTTGCCCTCGTGGAGGATGACGACCTTGTCCTTCTGCCGAGTGAGTGCCGTGTACATCATTTCCCGCGAGACGTTGGTGCGCGCCGGCAGCACGACAACGGTGATTCCGAACTCCGACCCTTGGGACTTGTGGACGGTGACTGCCCACGCGAGCTCTAGCTGGACGTCATCGCCAGCGGTCGGCCGATAGCCGTATTGGAAGCCTGGCTGGGATGAGAATTCGACGTTGAGCCAAAGATCGCGCTTGGCTCGCTTGGTGGCTGGTGTCACGCGACCAATGGCGACACCGATCTCACCGTTGGCGACGTAGTTCAGGCCGCCGACCTTCGGAAAGGCGTCGACCTCGCGGTTGATGGTCTGCATTACCTTGTCGCCACGAACGATGAGTTCGGGCCCCAGAGGTCGTGCGATGTTGGACTTGAATGTGCGCTGCGCGAACCGCGTATCCGAGTCCCGGTAGGTGCGCTTGATGTGCCGATTTAGTTCGACGGTTCCAAACGCGCGGGACCGCGTCGGGGACAGGATCTGCCAATCCTCGGCATGCGCGCCGGCACCCGGTTCCCAGTTCAGATAGTCCCCGTTGACGGTGGCCCCGTAGGTGAGAGCGAACGATCGCTCGGTGCCCGCGCCTGCCTCGAGGCCCAACTCCTGCTGCATCACGTCGGTCAACGCTTGGACGGCGGTGCGGTCGCCCCAGGGCTCGTACCGCACCGTGGGCAAGTTCGGTTGGGCCGCTAGCTCCGCCCAAATCGTCTCGTCGCCTGCCCCTGGACTCCCACCGCCGAACCACGCGGCGAGTTCGAGGTCGTGCCGGATGCCGTGGCTGCCGTCGGGGAGCTGCCTCCTTGGGACCTGCAGCTCCACATACCCGCGGCCCACCTTGACCCAGTCGGGGAAATCGTCGGGGCGAAGCTTGTTCACCAGGTCAACGAACGGCCGCCCGGCGCCAATCGGGGGAAGCTGACGGGGATCGCCGACGAGCACAAGACGCTTGACGCCGGTAAAGGCGTCCAGGGTGGCGGCCAACATTTCCTCGGTCAACATCGACGCTTCGTCGATCACCACCAGTCCGTAGCTACGGCGGGGCTTCGCGGCACCCCACACGAGGTAGCGGCCGGTCTGCCCGTCATAGCGTCCAGACCCTCTGAGGTAACTCGCGAGGGTCTTCGCCGGCGCCCCGACTTTGGTCTCCAATTGGACTCTCGCTTTGCCGGTCGGCGCCAGCAGCAGCACGCCACCGTCGGCGACACCGTCGTATTCCACCAGTGCGCGGAGCAGGGTGGTCTTGCCCGTCCCGGCAGGTCCGATCAGAACTGAAAGCGCGGCATCGTGAAGGGCGGACAGGCCCTTGGCCTTCTCGGTGCGTGCGCGTTCCTCCAGCTCGTCGTTCGCTGAGCTAGCAACGTCCTGGTTTCGGTTCAGCGCGTCGTCGAGCACCATGCGGGCATTGGCGAGTTCGCCCATCGGGCCGCGGCTTTCCTGGGCAACCACCCAGTCGCGAATGACGTTCGAGACCGCCTCAAAGCGGGCGAGCTTGTACGCGGCCGACCCGTCGGAAAGCAAGACGCTGGTGAGCGGTGACCACTCTGCCCGCTCGAGGATCGAATCGTGGTCGAGATCGAGGCCAGTGACGATGAGGCGAGTGAGATTCGGCGGCTGCGCGACACTCAGCGCGTTCGCGAGGTCGATCGCCTCCTGGTCGATGACGATGGTGTCGCCCGCGCTTCCCTGCTGCTCGAGCACATCGGTCAACAAGGCTTCGATGCGGCGTCGGTCGAGATGGCCCTCCATCTGTACCTCGTCGGGGATCGGCGCTTCCCAGGTCACATGAATCGGCGGGAAAAGCGCACGATCGACAGTGGCGAACGGCACATGATCCGGCATGCCGTAGGTGCATGTGGCCGCGAAGTACGGGTTGGCGAGCAGCTCGGGCACGGACAGCTCGACGTCGGTGTCACCGCCCATCAACATCCCCACCTGGGTCGGCGTGATGTCGAACGCCGACAACAGTCGCAGCGCGGCTCGCCGGTCGACCGGCAGCTTGGCCCAGATCCGCCCGATCGGCGCTGGTAGATGCTGTTTGAGGCTTGGTGGCGCCGTGCCGGGGTTGGCGAAGATGCCCTCGATGAAGGGCCAGGGGTCGGTCTCGCCGACTTCGTCGGCCACTGTCCGCGCGGCGGCGTGAGGATGGTTCACGCCGATGGTGCCGAGTACCGCCGCCAAGCCAGGCGCGGGACCTCGAAGTTGCCACAGCCGCTCGGCCTGCGTGGTGATCCAGTCCACTGCGGCGTTAGGGATGTCGATGCCGAGTTCGCGCATTCCCTGCGTCGCCCGTTCAAGGGCGCCGAGCGCCTCGATCGCGGCGTCATCGGACACGTGCTCGGTGACATAGGAGAACTCGACGTCGCGCCCTTCAGGTGCCCAGGCGAGCGCTTGGTCAACGTCGACGCCTTGATCAAGCAGCGGCACCAGCTGCTGGTAGGGGAGCAGGATCCCGTCGGCCATCGTCGGGCGAAGGCTGTGCTCCACGACGGTCTCCCACATCGAGGAGGAGAACGGAGGATGGCCGGTCTGTTTCCACATCGGGGGCAGCGTGACGCCGGTGATCCGGGCGGCACCGACGAGCAGCCGGGCGGTGCGTTTCTCTTGCAGCGGCGAGTGTTTGAGGTAAACGAAGACCAGGGATTCACCGCACACGACCGGGTCGAAGAACGCCTCTAGGACGGCGCGCTGGTTGTTGCCGTCCATCACCCACGCGGCACCGCCGTATCCGAGGGCGTCATCGACGTGGTCTTCAGCAGCGGGGTTATAAGCCGGAACCCGACTCAGACCGATCTCGTCGGCAAGTGAGGCGCGGTTGAGCCAGCGGAACGGGACCGCTTCGAACGCGTAGCCAGGCAAGGAAACCGGAGTCGGGTGAAGCTTGTCCTTCAGTGCGTGGTTCCAGGCGTACGGGTGGGTCTTCATGACCGAGTATCCGACGGGCGACATGAACGTCGCACGCTCGCTCAGGCACGGTAGCCGGTCATGATCAAGGCTGTCGATCGCCACCCCGGCATGTCCGGTCTCATAGGCGTCGTCGCGTTTGGGTCCGATGTTGGCCAACAAAGTGCACGACGAGTTACCCAACGGGTCGTCGCAAACGAACTGGTCCCACGGGCGATCACGCCACGGCACCCTCATCGACAGGTGCTGAGCGCCGCTCATCGAAACAAACCTTCATCGGTGGGCCACTGCCATGACGCGACGCCGCCGAGCGTTCGCGCCACCGGAACAGTCACGACCGCATGCGACAGCGAACGCGTCCAGGCGTTGGGCCGCTCCACCGCAGTCAGCTTTCGTCCAGGACATCTTGCAAAGCCCCAACGAGCTGCCGAATTTGGGTCAACTGCACTTCCTTGTTGTCGAGGGCAACGCCTTCGACGAGGTTGCGGATCTCATCATCGGTGTCCTCACCGGGGTTCAACACTGCCTCAATGATTCGGCCGACGGCTGAGTTGCGGACGTACAGGCGCACCAGGGCGGACTCCCGGTCGGGAAACTCGACTGGGATGTGTCCGATGTCCCGGCGTTCGAGCGCTTCGGTGATGTAGCCGCGAATGTTGGCACCAAGCCGCTGCGCGTCCCATGCCTTCTTTGGCTGCTCGGCCCACACCGTGAGAACACCTTGTGCCGCGACTACCTCCTCGGCGAGTTCGTTGAAGCGCTGCCGCTGCTTGGGCGTCTCGTCCATCTAGTCTCCTCGGTTGAATGACTAGTGGAAAGGTTACCGTATTTTTTATTGCCGGTCTATCTATTCATCAAATAAACCACACCACCTATGTCGACCGACGGCCGATTGCGGCTAGAGTCGCGGCTGCGCGAGCGTCTGCCCCGCCAGGATTGGCTGGCCTCGCCTATCAGTTGTCGGCCGACCAAAGCGAGGGACGCCCCTGCCGACCGGTCAGCTCGTCGCAGATCGCACGCACCTCGGCCGGCACCTCTTCCATCTGCAGGAGGTAGACGTTCTCACCGACTCCGAGGACGCCGGACGAGCGGGCGTCGAAGCATCTTGGACACATGAAGCACGCGAGGCGCGACGCACCTTGCTGCACGTAGCCGTCGTACCGAGCTGCAGCACCGCATAAACCGCACGGATGAAGCCGTGAGACGACCGCCACAGTTCCGGCCTCCGGGTGCGTTTGGATGTCGTCCTCAGAAACGAGGTCGAAAGCCCGGGCGAGGCAGTCGAGCACATGTTCCGGGGGTGGCGGCATCAGCTCGCCTTCGGCATTGCGGGCCGGCCATCGCAGTTGGTGCGCGAAGAAGTAGTCCACAACGCCAGCAGCACTGGCGCGTATGGGATCCTCGCCAGGTCTGGGCGAGATCATCCATGGCTCAGCGTCTGGCGCCGGAAGAAGCGGGTCGTTGGCGTTCATGCTGGCCTCCACGCCGCGCCTGTGATCGTCCGTCCGCCTACAGCATCCAGTGACAGTTCTCATCATCGCCTGGTGCGCAGTCGGCCGCATGTCTGTCTGGCTCACTGATCCGCATGATGGCGTCGCGCAGACCGCGTGCGGTGTCCGGGTACCCCGGCGGCCGATCGTCGAGGGCCCGAACTGTCCGACAGCCACGCCAGAATGGAGATCGGAGGACACGTGACCGAAGACATGTGGGACGACTGGTCCCGTCAGCGGGCGGCCGGCGAAGCCCATCGCCGGGAGCGGGAGCGGCAGGCGCTAGCGGCTCTCCTGGCGGCGCGTGGCGAGCAGGCGGCCGCCGCGATCGTGGCGATGTCGGTGTGGCGCGCCGACCTCGTCGACAACTGGAACGGCGGGCAGTATCGCGGGGTCCTCGCCGTGCCGCCCGCGTGCTACGACCTCGTCACAAGTGACCTGCGCGATGCGCTCGCCGACGCCGCACGAGCCGTGCTCGGTGAGTGCTTCGCCGGGTTGGACATCGAGGTCCGTCTCGGCGAGGCGGCGCCCGGCTGGGACGTGGAACTGCTCACCCGGCTGCGAGAACAACCGGCTGGCCCGTCCACCGCGGCGGCTTCGGCAATTCTCGAGCTGCCCCCCGGGTCGGCCGATGACGGCTGAGATGCAAGTGCCGCTGGCGGTCGCGCCGTCCCCTCCGAGGAGCCTGTCGCCGACCAGCGCGAGCACCTGGGCGCAGTGCGAGCTGCGCTACGTCCTCGCCTACCTGATGGGCTGGCAGGAGCCATCGACCAAACCGCAACTGATCGGCAACACCGTGCACCGCGCGGTCGAGATCCTCTACGGCGCCGACCGGGAAGACCGCACCCGGGCGCGCGCGACCGAGACGCTTTGGATCGCTCTCGACGAAGAACTCGCTAAGCCGACGTACGAACACCTGCTCTCGGAGGGACCTATGCGCGAGGAGGTGCTCGCCGTGGGTGAGGACGCGCTCGACGGGCTGTTCGAGCTGGAAGACCCGCGACACGTCAACGTCGGAGCCGACGGGCTCGAGGTGTGGGTCGAAGCCGAGCTGTATGGGGCGCCGGTGCGCGGCCGCATCGACCGCATCTACGACGCGCACGGGGCCGAGGTCGTCGCCGACTACAAGACAGGCAAGGTCGCCCCTCCCCGCTACGTCGAAAAGGCGTTCTTCGGGTTGTGGACCTACGCGGCCGCCCTGGCCGCGTCCGACCCCGGGCACAAGCTGCCCGACCGCATCGAGCTGTTGTACCTCCTCGGCCGCGAGCGGCTCGCCCGACCGGTGCTGCGAGAAGTGGCCCTCGACCAGGCGAAGACGCTTGCCAGGACATGGCGGGCCATCCGCGACGCCACCAGCAGCCACCCCCAAGTGGTGACCGCGCGCAAGAGCAAGCTTTGCGACTGGTGCGCGTTCAAACCGGCGTGCCCGGCGCACCGGCGACACACCCCTACGGTCGGCAGCGAAGAACACGACACGCTGCTCGTCAATGCGGGCCTTGCGAAACGACCGCGCCGCGAAATCGCGGCAAGCCTCGAACGCGTCGAAACCCCGGCCGCGGACGAGGGCACGGCGTGACCGGCGACTTCCCGGTCCCCGACTTCGCGTTCGGTGACGGGCGCGGCTTTCGCATCACGGCCAGCCAGGTGGCGTCCCGGCGCTCGCCTTTCACCTGCCGGATGGGGCTTGCGCTCACCGCGCGGCACAAGGTCGGCCGGCTGCAACCAAACGACCAGCAGCGCTGGCGCGCCACCTTCGACCAAGCAAGCACTTTGCATTTCGCGCTGCGCGACCTGACGTTCGAACTCGCCCGCGGCCGCGACATCCGCGCGTCGCTCGAGGCGAACGAGGAGCTCACCCACGCGCAGCGCAGATTCGCCCGGCACGCCCTCGAGGAGCTGGCAGACCTGCTGCCTGCCGCGTCGGCCGACGCGGGCGTCGAGTTGCGCCTTGCCGACGAGATCGCCCGCAGCACGCACATCGACGGTGTCGCCGGCGAAGTGACCGTGTTCGGGCGGCACCTGTCCAGCCGCGACGGCGCCGTACACGAGGTCGCGCGCATGCGACTCAAACCGCTCCGACCAGCACGCGACGAAGACGCCGACTGGACCGCCGTCGCCGCCGTCACGCTCGCGTACGAGGTCGGCGTCCCGCCGTCCGCACGCATCCGTGTCAGCGAGGTCAGCCTCGCCAACCGCGCCTACCGGGTGGTGTTCGACGGCGGCCGCACGGACGCGGTCGCTTTCTACGAGCAGCGAGGGCAACCGCTACGGGACGCCCTCGAGCCGGGACCGTTCTCGCCCGGGCAGGCATGCGCGGGCTGCGCGTTCCTCAACGTCTGCCCCGCCGTGCCGCAACGCCGCGGCGTGCTGGGCACACCGGGCCGCGCCGTCGCGACCCGCTACCTGACCTCCGCCGACCTCGCCGCGTACGACCGCTGCTCCACCGCGTTCCTCGCACAACGACGCGACCATCTGCCCGACGGCTACCTCGACGAGGCCGACAGCGCCCAATCGCTCGCCGCGCGAGAACGCGGGATCGCCGTCCACACGTGGCTGCGCTGGGCCCACTCGCGCCTTCCAGCCCGACGTTGCGGTGACAGCGACTTGCCCTCCCCGGTCGATCCGCGGGCGGAAGCCGCGGCCGCGGCGGCTGGCCTCGACATGGACGGCTACCGTATCGCCCACCCCTACCTCGTACAGCACCTGCTGCATTGCCTGTGCGGGCTCGACGGCCTTGAAGCATGGGCACCCGAAGCGCGCGTCGTCGTCTTCGACCCCGACGCCGACATCGTCGTCATCTCCACCCCCGACCTGCGCTGCACCGCCAGCGGAAGCAATGAGGTCGTCTGGCGCGAGACGAAAACCGCCGGCAGCGTCCCACGAGATGTCGAACACGCGATGTGGCGCTACCCCGCGTTCGCGCTCAACATCGCGCTCCTCACCGCCGACGTCCCCGCGCGCCACCCCGGCGCGCACGCCGAGCTCGAAGTGCTCACACCAAACGACAGCGACGTCTTCCACGTGTCCACCAGCGACGGCGAGCTCGTCGTGCTCGCCCAAAAGATCGTCGCCGACATCGCGCGCAGATACGCCACCGACCTCGTCTTCGACCGACGGCCCAGCGCGGCATGCGCGACCTGCCCCACCAACCGCTGGTGCGACCCACCCGCAGCACCCCGCGAAGCCGCGAACGAGCCGAGAACCGCCCTGGACGACGACGAATTCGCCGAGGCGGACGACCCGTTCTAACTCGGTCTGTCCTATCGAGGAAGACGTGCGCTCATCTGCCGAGATGCGGATGTCGCATTAGCGGGCACTACCGCACGGTTCACGGGCGGCCGATGGAAACCGGCGCTAGGCTCGCTCAACGACCATAACCGAATGGATGCGTACCGTGTCCTCAACGGCTACGTCATCTTCTTGGCCGGCGTCTTCTTGGCCGGCGTCTTCTTGGCCGGCGTCTTCTTGGCCGGCGTCTTCTTGGC
>JBIQML010000003.1:13687-30943 GCA_044463405.1 Nakamurella lactea
CGGCGTCTGTTTCGTCGGCACCTGTTTCGTCGGCGTCGCCACGTGCACATCCGTGGTCTTGGTAGCCGCTGTCCTCTTCGAAAGCGGCAGGGTTTCGACCAGCGCACCGATGTAGGCATCTCGGAAGTCGCTGTTCTTGAACATCGCATCCTGCGACACCCCAGGATGCCGCCGCCGGAATGACTTCGCGGTCTTGCTCAGGAGCGTAAGCGCTTCGGTAAGGGTGGACTTGCTCAACGGCGGCTTCACGCGGGAGAAGTTCTTCTCGAAATGAATATCTGACACTCTTCGTGCTCGCAAACGCAACAGCACATAGCCCGTCACGATGTAGAACCTCGCATTGGTGAAGTCATCAAGGATCGCCTTAGCCGCCGTGGTGCGGAGGTAGTCATCGACACCGCGAAGAATTTCAACTGCCCGCAGATAGGCCTCTAGATCCAGCGTCTCGGGGAATATCGCATCATACCCACCTGGCCGCCCAAGAAGGGTCGAGGGCCGCGCTCGCGCATCGTCTGGTCGCCCGAGATTGGCAGCGATCATTACCTGCGCCAGAAGGTTCATGGTCACCCGTTGCTTGGCTGGGATCCCCTTGTTCTTGTACCGATTCTTACGGCGCTCGTAGTAGAGGTTGTGGACTTTGAAATAGTTCTCTATCCGCATCTGGAAGGGACGAGTGGCGTAGAGCGCCGGAGTGGGCACCTGCGTCTGGCGATTTGTACCGGCGATGATTCGGTCTCGGACGTCCTCGTCGGTCGAGACGATGACGCGCACGACTATCCGGTTTGTCAGCCGGCTCGGGTCAATGGCACCGGTCTGTTCCGCCGTGTGCAAGACATGCGAGGTCTGTAGCCCGTTTACGACAAGAGGCCTGGAGACCGTCAGTGTCAGCTGAGGACTGTCGACTTGGTCGCTGAGTACCGTGACGCCGTTGTTCATCCACCAGAACTCCACGCCCGACTCGGCGAGCGTCTCGCCAATCGCCTGGTTGACGGTATTGTCGCCTTCGTAGTCACGTACATTCGACTCGAACAGTTCCTCGCGAAGTGCACCGGACCCGTCTCGCACGAACGCAAGGTAATCCCGCAGGTATACAACGCCAATGAACGAGTCGGCTTCCCGAATCAAGTCTTGGAACACCAGAGTGGCGGGGTCTGAGTAAGTCGTCCCAGCCAACTTGTAAAGCGTGTGAATCCCAACGTGTTCGACCCTCACGTCTGCGTCGTGCGTAACCACGCTCGACACCGCCGCTCGCACTTGCTCTGCGCGTGCGGTCACCGTATCGGTGATGTTCGCTTCAGGAGCGCGGCACACGTACGCGATCCGCACCTTGATCCTCGGAAACTTCGACGCGAGAGCAAGACTCACTCGGCGGAAGATCCCTGTCCGCTCGACAACTTCCGTGTTGTAGAGCTGCTCGAGTGCTGCATCTCGCTTGCTGATGTCGAGGACGTTCGGCAGGGTTGATAGCAACTTCTCCCAGACTGACTCCTTCCACGCGCCCGAGTTCTTCGATTGAACCAATACAACTTCAACGACCGGGTTCAACGGCAACGCGCGCGCCTGGTTGCTGCCGGGTTCCAACAAAGCGTCGTCAGCTTCTAAGAGGGCCCCGTTCACAAAGACGAAGCAGCTGTCGAGCCCGCCGTCCTTCGCGTCGTCTACGATCCCAGCGTCGAGTTCATCGATGGACAACTCTCGAGGTTTGATGAACTGGGTGATGGCGAACTTCTCGAAGACGTCGTCGGCGGCCTCACCGGGGAACGCCGACGCGGCGAAGTCCTCGAAGGCGGCGTCGAGCATCATCTCGTCCGGCGTCTTTGGCAAGGTAGGCAACCTTTCAGGCGAGGTTCTCAAACTAACAGGGAGTCGAGCGTCGATGCCGCTCTCGACGCGCCGCGCTACACGCCCAAGGACGGTCTCCGAGGCTGCCACCAGGTCAGGCCAGCTGCCCATAGACCGTGACGAGACGCCTGCCGTACCCCGGGCTCTTATAGCCCTACCAACCAGCGTCGGACCTCGGCGTGCGCAGCCTGCATCGGGATCGCCAGCAGCACTTCTCCCCGGCCGATGATGCTTGAGACATCTCGCCGACAGCGAGGTTCCGCTACGGCAGGGGATGGACCAGTCTTCTCGGCCTACGGAGCCGCCAAGCCTCGGATGCGTGGGTCTCGTCGACGGCGAACATAGCCATGAGCGGACGAACGTAACCGTCACTACCTACTTCGTAGACGTCCTCTTCTGCCGCTGATGGTGCGCGGCCGTGCCGAGTTGAGGACGTGTAGCTGGTCGTTATCGGGCACCGCCGTTCAGCTGCCGGCTCCAACTAGGAGCACGGCACTTCGGTTGCCCTGGCCGCCATCGGACACATCAGGCCGCTAACGGACGCGACAATCCAACCGACCCTGCGCCGCTACCATCTTGCGTGCATGGACGGACCTCACCGGCCGTCGGCGAGAGTGCTAGCTCCAGTGGTAGGTCGCCCTCGACGTGGAGACAGACGATGCTCGGAAGGTTATTGCGGGGGTTGGGAGGCTCGGACGACTCGGACGGCGTCACCAAGATGCGGACGCTCTACCACTGGCAGTGCGAATGCGGAGCGCATTCTCGTGGCGGGGACCTGTTCGAGAGTGACGCCGATTACAACGCCCAGCGGCACCAGTGGAGCAAGGGAGTCGACCACCCTGTGCCCGAGGTGTACTCGACTGAGGTGGAGGTGCCGGCGGACTGGCCCTGACTTGGTCGCGTGGCCGACGTTCTGCAGCGCCGGATCTCCCACGTCCAGCCCGCAGGCCGGGGCCGCCCCGTACGTGTTCCTGCTCGACCTCCGGCTTTACCGCATTGCCGCGGGTGGCACCCCGGAGGTGCCCCCGATCCAACAGGAGGTTCTCGCGCCTCCCGAGTTGCGGGGAGTCAGCCCAGCTTGCTCAATCGTTCAGATGTCGGCCGCCGAGAAGGCGCCGGCAAGGTCCTCGACCGCACGCCATGCCTCGTATGCCCGATCAACAAGGCGGTGCTGAAGCTCGACCTCAGGGAGCGGAGCGAGGTCCTCGACGGCGCGAAGGAGGTAGCGCCAAGTCGCAGAACCGTGGACCGCGGTCTCGTAGAGCGTGACCTCAACCCAAGCATCTCTGTTATCGAGGATCTGCATCGCCGGTTGCGGAACCGGGTGTCCGCCCGCTTCGCAATGATCGTGATAGTCCGAGTTGGGGAACCGACCTTCCGAACGCTGGCGAATCTTGCCCGGCTGCCAGCGCTGAAGGCGAGTTTCCCTGTCGGAGGTGAACCATTCCCACGCGTCATCCGGGTCGTTGGTTGTCGCCCAACTGAGGTACTCAACTTCGACGAGTTGTCGGACGAGCGAAGCGCTGCCATAGGCCCACCGGCCGGTTGCGAGGTACGCGATGGTCGCTGCGATCTCGCCGCCAATCGCCGCAACCAGGCCGGCTGGAAGGAGTCGTTGTGTCTGCGCCGGTGTCAGTGATCCGTCGCCTGCTAGGCGCTTCGTTTCGCTCCCAAATACGACCATCGCGAGCCCGAGCTTCGTCACGAGATCTCGTCGAGAATGGGCGCCTGAGACGTCACTGTTTGAATCCATCCGACGATATTAGACACGGCACCGAGGGAGGGTTTCGGCTCATTCCGGGATTGCCCGCGCCTGCACGCGGTACCTGTACGGCGAAGCTGCCACTATTCTCCCCCGCGACGGCGCGGGCCGGATCCGTCGACATGTTGCGTGGTACGGGACGGAAGGTAGCGCAGAAGAGTCCCTCAGCGCGCGAGCAACCCTCTGCGCAGTAGTACCACACCTCCATGTCATGAGCATGATGCGGGCGGTACCCCTATTCGGCGCCGAACTGCTCGGCCAAGGGGGTCGCCAACGCCCTCATTGCCTTGAACTCGCAATCGGGCATGCACGTCTTCGTCGCCGTGACGTCCATCGTTCCGGGACATGCCTGGTAGTGCTGGGGGCCGATCCCCGAGACCCGCGCCGGTGCGGCGCGCAAGCTTCACGGCGGGCCCCGGCAACGGGCTCAAACTGTCGGCGCCAGCACCGTCAGCGGCCCCGGTCGACCTCGGTCACGCGGACGCCCGCTCCGTCGCCGGCCCTTCGGTCTCCGCTGACGGCCCACCGTCGCGCAGGTCGCCGAGAAGCTGCGGCAGCAACGCTTCTTCGAACCGGGCGACACCCGCGCGACGCATCGCCTCGACGAGATCAGCGTCCCAGGCGATGTCGGGCACCTCGCCGAGAGGAACCTCGCGGTCGCCTCGAGCAGCGGCGTCGTAGTCGTCGGCGGTCATCCGCCACGGCAGCGCTGCCGGTGCCGCCTGCAGCAACGCGGTCACGTGGGCCAGCCCGGCCGCGTCAAAGTCCGCACGGACCCCGACTTGCCATCCGGCGTCGACCAGCCGCGCGACGGCGGCGACCTCGAGCGCGGACGGCGTCCCGAACGTGCACAGCAACCGGACCGGCACGCCGGTCGCCGCGAGGTCCGCTGCCGCCGTCGCGATCGACGGGTTCTCCGTCACGAACACCCAGCCACCAGCGGCGGGAGCCACCGGCCAGGTGCAGCGGGCGAGCTCGCGAGGTGGCAACGTGACTGCCGTCGCCGCCGGCAGGTCCCAGCCGGTCGGGTAGATGCCGACGGCGACCAGGCCGCCGGTGAGGTCGTCACAGTCGACACCGGCTGCGTTCCAGACGTCGCGGCTGCGCGGCCCGCCGGCGCCGGCGGCGGCGAGCATCGCGAGGATCAGCCCGGCGACCGGTTCCCCGTCGTCGAGTCCGTGCGGTGTGCCGGTGATGGAGCTCGCCAGCACGCGGCGGTCGACGCGTGACCCGGGGCGCGGGAGCGCGTCGAGCGCAGCGAACGCCTGACTTAGCAGCCGCTCTCCGTCGTCGTCGGCGGCGTGCAGCCGCGCGACCCAGCCACCACGGCGCAGCGCCGGCCAGATGTCGTCCCACCGCTTAGCAGCGGTCGACGTCGATGTGGTTGCCCAGGTGGCACCTACTTCGGCGAGACGCTGCTCGAACGCCGTGCGAGCGTCACGGCGCCGTGCGCGTCCGGCCAGCTGCCGGCTCGCCACGTGAGCGGCGACCGTGCCGGGGGTGAGCGCCTTCCCGTGTCGGGACATGGCTGCGGTCAGCTGGGTGAGGTCGACCCGGCGCGCCTGTCCGGGCAGCAGCTGCCGGCCGGGCAGCAGCCCGAGCACGGCGGCACGCTGCGCAGCGTCGTCAGCGCCTGCGTCGGCGACACCATGACCCCCGCGTACACACCGCTAGTCGTGATCATCACCGAGAACAAGGACACCGCCGTCGGCTTCCCGCAGGTGCCCGGCGGCATCGCCGTCGAAGGCGCCGGGACCGGAGGCGGCACCGCAGCCGCCATCGACTGGCTGCGCAGCTGCCCCAACGTCATCTACTGGGGCGACATGGACGCCGACGGGCTCGCCATCCTCAACCAACACCGCGAAGCGGGCCTTGCCGTCACCAGCATCTTGATGGACATCCCCACCTACGACACCTATGCGGCGTTCGGCACCAACCACGACATCAAGGGAAACCCGATCACAGTGTCGACCCGCCGCAAGCTGGACAAGCTCACTCACGCCGAGCGTGAGCTGTACGACCGCCTCACCGACCCGGCGTGGCCCGGCTACCGGCGAGTCGAGCAGGAGCGGATACCGCTGAACGTAGCTCTCGACGCAGTGCTCGCCGAGGTTCGCATGGCGCGCCACACCTCGCTCGGGGGTAGACAATGCCTGCACGAGTCAGGTCACGAAAACCGAGCGGCGTCCTGCCCGCTCCCGTGACGTAGGGTCGGAGTGCACGACCGCGTGCCCGGTGCCCGCGATCGTCCGATCAGCCCGTCGACCGCCCCGGCGGCGCGCAACACTTCGATCAGCCGCCGTTCGCGCACATCCGCCCACGCTCGAAGCTGTGGCCCCCGCCGAAAGAGCAATGCGATTTGACTTGGATCTGCCGTCACATGCGGAGGTCAGCGTGCGGCCGCCGCCTTTGCCGCCAAGCAACTGAGGCGCGGCGCCAACCCAGTCCTCAGTCGGGGTCTGCCTCCTCGTACGCGAGGGCCAGCACGGCCGACAACACTGCGCGCACGTTCGTGGTCAGGCGCACCCGGTCAAGCCGGCGAAGAGCCTCGCGGAAGAGGGCGTCGTGGTCGGACCAGCCGGTCGCCACGGCCGCGTCGCGGAGCAGTGCCGCCAACTCGAGGGCCGGCACGTGGTCGAGGTCGCGCGGCCCGAGGGTGCGCTGCACGACGGTCGGCTGTTCGGGCAGTCGGAATGTGCGTGAGCGGTTGCCAGCACGGCCGAGTGGATCGTGCGCAACGAGGACGCCCTTGCGCAGCATTCGCGTCAAGCCGCTGTTGAGCACGTGCGCGATGTTGCGTCCGACTCTTTGCCCGCCGGATGCCGTGACGTAGGCCGAGTGGATCCGGTAGCCCATGACCGGGCCCTCCACTTCGACGATGTCTCGTAACACGAGCTCCAGGTGCTCCGGCGACGTGCTTAGCGCGTGCGGGGCGAAGCCTCGAAAGTCTTGATACGGAAGAAGTCCGCCCCTGGGCCGGGGCACGAACGGTGCAGCCGTTTCGTGAGGCCCTATCACTTGTGGGTCCGACGGTGTTGGCGAAGGCACGCCCGTCACCGCCCGCGCGATGTCATCGACGTCATTGACGCGCAGAGGGGCAGCCGGCGCCATCTCAATAGGCGGGCCGACCAACACGGCTGACGATTGCGCATCCGTGACGTCCCTGACCGCGCGCATGACGGCCTCGACCTCGTCGTCGGTGCCGTCCTCAGGATCGTCGGACCAGCCAGCGGGTCGAATCTCAAGTTCGTCGAGGGTCGCCCACAGCTGCGATAGGACAGCCGGCGCGTCGACGTAGAACGCTGACTCTCGGATGCGAAAGAACTCCCAATCGTTGCGTCGAAGGTCGCGCTCCCGGGCGAGGTCGGCCAGGTACTGGTCGGGGCCGTGCCAATAGTCACCGTCGCATTCGACGGCGAGGGATCCCTTCGCGCCAACGACGACGAGGTCGATGCGGTAGCCCATAGCTTCGTATTGCGGGATGACGGTGTAGCCCCGCTCCACGATGCGGTTGTGAACCCGCTGCTCGAAAAGCGAATCGAATGGGTCCACCCTGCGGTCCTCCGGGACGAGGCCGCTGACCTGGCCGTTCGCGTCGAGGCGCCGGCCGCGGACGCCGTGGTAGCAGTAGTCGAGGAGCGCGAACCGCATGTCCTCGACGTTGGTGAGTTGGTCGAGTCGCACAGTGTGGAACACCCACATCTGGTCCTTGGCGCGGGAGGCGGCCACGTTGTACCGCTGGACGTTCGCTTCAACGGTGAGGGCGCCCATGCGCTGGCCGGGCTCCGGCGCCGACACCATCGATAAGAAGACGACGTCGCGTTCGGAACCTTGGAAAGCGGCGGCGTCCCCGCAGCGTAGGTCGCGGACCGACCACTCCTCTGGCGCCACCCGCTCCAGCAGCATGTCGTTGATGAGCTTGGCCTGGCGCGGGCCAAGCAAGGAAATGACGCCGAACGTCTTGCCCTCGTAACGCGGATCGGTCAGACATTTCTCGATTTGCTCGACGATCGCCTGCGCCTCAGGCCTGTTGACCTTCGTGCCGCTCCCCCCGGTCTCGTAGCCCTCAGCGACGTGGACGGCCTTCACCGGCTCCAGCCGATCGGAGCGGATTTGGCGCACCGGCACAAGGCGGATGCCGTCGGGTTCGTAGGCGATCCGATTGGAGAACTCGATGATTTCCGGGACACAGCGGCGGTGTTCGACGAGCGTCTTCTTCGAGCCGTACCAGATGCTCGCAGCGTCGAACAACGACAGCTTCGGGTCTTGCCAGGATGCGCGATAGCGGTTGTCGTACAGGTACTGGCGCGCAAGGTCGCGCAATGGTTGCTGTTCGACGCCGACCGCCGACGGCGAGACCTGCTTGTCATCCCCGATGACGACGATCTTCGGCGCGAGGTACTGGAGGAAGGCCGCCTCAAGGCCTGCCTGCGACGCTTCGTCGACGATGACGACGTCGAACATGTTCTCCGCGATGCGCAACTGGTCGGCGATCCGGTAGATCGGCATGATCCACACCGGAACGGCGCCACGGCAGCGATCCATCGCGGTGCGGATCTCGCCTCGCCGCTGCGCGGCGAACTTGCCGCCGGTCTTTCCGAAGCCTCTGACCAACCGGACGTAGTGGGCAAGGTCCGCCCGCACCTGGCCGGTGAGGCGCCCGGGGCCGAGCGCGTGAGACCACGCGCGTATCGCGGTGAGCCGTTCGACCACGCCGCGCAGAGCGTCGTCGGCGACGTCGAGCTGGCAGAGGAGTTCGTTGGAGTCCTCGGTCGTCTGGCTCAGGATCCACGCGCCGAGTCGAGCCCACTCCCAAGCCTTCGCCAGCGATGGCAGCCGCGCCGTCCAGATGTCGTCGCCTGGGCTCGCCGTCACCGCGCGAGCCAGGTCAGGTGCGGCCGGGGCGACTCTCCCGGTCAGCGTGTCGCGCTCCGCGATCGTTTCGTGAACCTCGTGGAGGCGCCGCGTCCGCCAGTACGCCGCGGCGTAGCCCGGGCGGTCCGCGTTGCGGACAGCGTCGTCGAGCGCGGTGCAGACCGTGGCGGTGTCGCCCCAGCGGCACGCCGCGGCCGTGGTCTCGGCGAGTTTCTGGAACGGAGCGGCGGCACTCATCTGGATGTCGCGCGCGGAGGCGGCGTCGACGAGCCGTGCGTAGCCCACGACTGAATCCACGTCACTCCAGTCAGGGTGGGGCAGCCCGAGCGACTCGAACCACTGCTGCTCGTTGCGGATCTCCTGACCAACGGCCAGCAGCCCGTTGAGCACCGTCCATTCGGTGAGGTGCCATTGGTAACGCTCCTGCGGGGTGTCCTCCTCAGGCACCGTCACTTCGGCCGGCCATGCGCGATCCAGGGCGTCCAGATACTTGTCAGCCTCAAGGCTCCGCAGCACGGCCGTCAGTTGTGCGTCGGTGACCGGCTGCCTTCCGTCGACGCGCACTGCGGCGAACAATGAAGCGCTGTTCTTGACCGCCTTGCTGGCGAAGGCTCCGATCTTCACGGACCCGTCGGGGTTGACTTTCACCGGACCGTGTTCCCGGACGTGGTTGCGTAGGTGTTGGGCGAGCGCTTCCAGCGAGGCTCGGTCGGCGCCGTCCTTGACGGTGACCCGTGTGGCGGCTGGCAAGTGTTTCAAGTTCGCGTCTGCTCCGTCGAGAAGCTGCTTGATCTGCTCGGCGCGGGCCGTCCATGTCGTGCCACGACCTGTGCGCAGGTCGGAAAGCGCCGCTGCCATCCAAGGTTCGCGCCGGTTCTCGAACTCCCCAATCTGCCGCGCGAGCCGCGTCATCCGTTGCTGCAAATCGGAACGGATGCCGGGCTCAAGCCCGCAGACGGCGTCGAACGCCGGGTGAGCCGCCCAGTCCCCGACAGCCGCGAAGTCGGACGCGGCGGCGGCGTAGCGGTCGAGCATCTCGGCGAACTGCTCGGGCGTCGGCACCGCGGCCAGGTCGACAAGACGGCGTGCCGCCTCCGGCCCTTCCTCGATGAGGGCTGTGTCGCGCAGGTGATCCAGCCACAGCGCGGCCTCGTCGTCCGTCAGCGGCGCGGAGCTGTCCTGGCTCGGCGAGACGTACGCGCGAAGCCAGGCATACGCAGAGGCCTCGTTTTCGTAACGCGCCGCGAGCGCGGAAAGTGTGCCCGCGTAGCCCGCGAAGGACCGCTCAACGACATCAGCCGTTCGCGCGTCGAGCAGCCGCTGCCGCAGCTCCGCGCGTCGCCTGCGCAGCTCGTCGATTTTCGCGAGCGCCGTGTCGGCCGCTACCTGGGCTTGCGCTGCCACGGCCTCGGGATCGCCCTCATCGGAGCGGCGTGAGATCCCTTCGACGGCGACCCTCAGGTCGGCCATGTCGGATCGATCGCTCCCCACCACCGCGACGGCCAGCGGCTTGATCTCATCGGGCAGTTTCGCCCGGACCTCCTTCAAAGCGCGGTCCGTCTGGGCCGTGACGAGCACGCGCTTGCCCTGGGCGAGCAGGTGGGAGATCAACGCCGCAGCGAGGTGCGTCTTGCCGGTGCCCGGCGGCCCTTGGACGAGGGTCTGCGCCTGGCGGTCGACGCGGCGAATGATGTCGAGCTGCTCGGCGTTGAGCGGCAGCGGCAAGACGGTCTCGCCGTCGACGTCGACCATCCCGCCCGGTGCTGGGTCTGCCTCGACAGTAGGCGGACGGTCCGGATCTACCAGCGGGAGCAGGCCCGCTGGGACGGTGCCGTTCGCCGCAATTGCCGCCGAGATTTGCTCGAATATCTCGGCGAGTCCGAGGCGGGAGCGGCGACGCAACACGATCGCCGGAGCGAAAGCGACGACTGGGATGGCGCCAACGGCCGGCGGGACGTCGGATTCGTCGTACCGCGCGTCGGGGTCGAGGGCATGCGCGAGGCGTCGCAGTACGTTGCCGGTGTCTGCGCGGCTCAAGGGATGTGCCTCTTGAGCATGGGCCCGCTCGACGATGTCGATGCGATGTTGCGGTGCCGGGCGCAGGGCCGGGTCGAGCATGTCGAGCTCGACCGTCAGGGCGTCTGCGGCTGGCTGTGTGACCACGGCAAGGTCACCGGTGGCCTCGTCAAAGGTGACTGCCGCTCCGGTCGTGAGCAGGTGGCGGCGCACGCGGTCGTGTTCGGGCGGCGCCCACGCGAGGCATCCCACGCCCAGCACCAGTTCCATGTCTTCGGGTTGGCTGCTCACCGCGCTGTAGGCGCTGAAAAGCTTCTTGTACAACGCGCGAGCGGGTCGGTCGCGCAACTCCCGCTCCGCCCAGTCCACCCATGCCGAGCGCCACGAGTCGCGCGCAAACCCAATCTCCGGGTGGTCAGCGAGCCACTCGGTCTCGCCTTCCAGCGGGCCTTCCTCAGTGAGGACGCGCCTGGAGTCGCGCAACCGCGGCGGGTGTTCAGGGTCGTCGTACTCGCCGTCCACCCAGGGAGCGACCTCTTCGGGCGGATTCGGCGCCTCGCTGGCGGGAACCCGTCGCACGACCAGCAACGGCGTGTCCGGCGGAAGGGTGTCCTGCCCAACCGGGGTCTCGATCGCGGGATGTGCGGGCAGCGTGCCAAGCCAAAAGACGTCCCCGTCCCGTTCATAGGATTCGACCGATCTGACCGGTGCGTAACGCAACCGCTGGGCCGCCGCGAGGAACTCAAACAGCCGCCGGGCGCGATCTGCTACATCAGTCGAAGGCGCGGAGCCCTCATGCGTGATCGTCGTCACTGATCACGTCGCCTCCCCCCAATGCCTCCTCGCCACGTCGGCTAGGCGCCGACGCGGAATGCGAAGTGGCGCGCAAACTCGCCACGCGACACGTCGCGCGCTCCCGCATGAGCTTAGCGACTGCGAGTGACGCACACGCCACTGTTCGTTCGACGCCACCCTTCGAACTGCCACGGGCGACGAGGCTGCCGCCGGCGGACAAGGGAGCATCCGGTCACATTGCGCCGTCACGAATCGGGGTGCATACAGGACGATCCGAGTGGTCGGCCGCTCGACGGGTGGTCGTAGAGGGAGAATGGCCGGCATGCCGTGGTTGGCCGACCTCGTCGCCCGACGCGCGGCGACGACGGATGGGAGACGGTCGCGGGACTAGCACCGGTTATCAGTACTCCCGCCGCCGGGCGGCTGCTCGCCCCCGGCCTGGGTTACGTCAAGCGCGCGAGCGCACGCCGCCAAGCCGCCGCGTGGAGCGAGCTCCTCGCCGAAGATCGTGTGCTCGGGCCGTCCAGCGGCCACACGGTCGGCGTGTCGGAGCGCGATGTCGACGGGCTGTGGATGCTCATCTGGGTTCCGGTCAATGAGGCGGGAGGCGGCTGACGGCCCAGTCGCCGATGAGCGAGCCGGCGGCGACTTGGCTCCGCCAAAGGTCACCTGGCACCCTGCCCCGGCCTCCACCGTGAGGAAGGATGGCCGTGCGACGCGAACTGCCAGGCCTGCCACCTCGGCCCCATCGACGACTACGACGAGGCTGCGAGGGGGACTAACCGCGTGTTGGCCTACCTGCACCTGCTGCCTGGCGCGCGGCTACTGCGCGGGGTGGCGGCGGACGATGGCAACTACTCGTGGAGCGTTCGCCTGCACGAGCATGCGAGTCGCTTCACCGACGAACACGGCGCCACCATCCCCGTCTGGTCAGTCACCGTGAAGGAACGATCCGACGAACGGCTCCATGTGTGCCTGTACACCCGCCGGGCAGACGCCCACGCCGCCTGCGCTTCCATCATCCGAGACCTCGACGAAGAGGACCTCGGCGTCGAGCACGTCGACGACACTCACACCGCCCTGGCGCGCGACGCACGCTGACAACGACATTCCAACGCCCGCAAGGTGTCGCGACACTGATGCAGCGCTCAGTCAAACGCCCGAGACCCAGCGCGCCGAGATCCGTCGATGTGCGCGGTTCACTCACCGGCGCCCGGCAGCCTACTCGGAATAGTCGACGGATTTCTTGCGATTGAATAGCCAACCGGAGGGGTGCGTTCGATACCCGAGCGGCTCGAGAACCCGTACAGCCTTTCTTTCTAAACCACCGTTGCCTGACACGGCGCCCTTGACGGCTTCGCCGAGCGCGCCCTTCACACCGCGTGGCAGCGGAGCGCCAATGAGTGCTAGCACGTCGAGAGCGACCTCAGTCAAGCCAACCTGAGGACTACCGCTCGCCGGTTTCAGCATTGGAATCACGGTTGACTCAATCAGGCGCTTACGACTTGCGCCGTCGGTAATCCCGGCCACGTTCAGCACGCCCACGCTTGCCTTGCGCTGTGTGTTGTTCGTGCTTCTGCCGAAGCGTTCGATAATGACGGTCGTGACATCATTCGGGTCGATGTCGCGTAGCCCGATTAGGCGGGCCTCAGCGGAGTCGGGGACGCTACCGTCCGGATCCGCGACATGCGCTCGCAGGAAAGCGACCCGCTGTTCCTTTGTCCAACCGCGGCGAATGCCCACCACAGCGCTGACGATCGGCTCGCTCAATGCGCGCTGCTCTCGCAGCGCCACGAAAAGAGACGTGACACTTGCCGGATCGGGCTCCGCGAGTGGAATCCACTCCGCGACGGCCACAGTCGCTGTTGCTCCGTGCTTTTCGATCAAGCCTGTGACTTCATCGGCGCTCGGCAGCAGGCCTAGGTCAGCTGGCGAAACACCCGACGCGGCCATCAGCTTCAGCAGCAGCTCTGTCCTCCGCGGCTCCGCAACCCATACACAGTCGGTCAGTTGTGCGAGAACGATTTTCAACTGTTCAGGGCCGTCCTCGTTGTCGGGCACCCCGCCGCGGACAATGTCGACGGCATCGCGTGACAGGTAACGCGCCATGTCGCCGTCGGCCGGGATCTCTTCGGCCATGCTCACCGCGAACGTATCGCGCAGTGTCGGGAGCGCCGCTCGATACACCGCCGCGATATCCACAAAAGCGGCCGCTGCGAGAGGCTGCGTGTTGCGGAAGAGCAGGGAGCGGGCCTCAGCGGTCGCGTCGTCCGTGACCGGCTCGGCGACTGCGGCTACGGCAACATCAGTCAGGCTCGGTCGCAGTCGTTCGGGCAGTTGTTCGACCACGCCAGACAATGCCGGTGTCGCGGCCTCGACCGCGGCGAGCGTGGTGTCCGGGTCGTTGGCCTTGCGCCACAGCGTCATCGCAAGCTCGCTGACAGCGTGAGCGTGCTCGGATGTGACAGCGCCGCGAGAGACTCCTGCGAGCCATCGCGGCCATGAGCCGAGAATTCGAACGCGCGTTGCAGCCAAAATGGCTGCAACAACCTCAGGTTCCGTGGCGGGAGTTACCAGCGGGATGAGCTCCTCGACCGCGACGCGTGCCGGCTGCGCGTTCACGCGGAGAAGCGTCAGAATCACTTGCCGCGCGAGGATTGGACTCTCGAGTGCACGGTCCCTGGCGTAATCGGCCAACGCCGCGATAACCGGCTGCGGGTCGAAGGTGTCCGCCGCCTCGGGTTCCGGTGTTGGTGCTGTCGCCGCTCGTACGGCCGGTGCCGACGGTGTTGTCGCGCTCTTGGACGACGCCTGGTGTTTCTCCAGCGCCTCGCGGAGCGCCGTGCTCACCGTCAACGAAGAGACCCGCACGACCTCGACGGCGACCGAGTCGTTGAGATCGCGTAGGAGGGCAACGGACTCCTCTCCATCTTCGCGGACGAACTCTCGGGCGACCAGTCGCGCGAGGACCTCGTGGTTCCCGGCGAGCGCTGGCGCGGGATTCTGTAGGACGAACGAGACGTCAAAGTCGGCTCCCGTTGCGTCAGCCTTGGCGAGGATGACGTTTCGGAGTTGAAGCGCGCCCGCCTCCGACCCGAGTTCGGCCAGCCGCCATGCTGGCGCGATCGTGTCCTCGTCCAATAGCGTCGGGTCGGCCTCGGCCAGCACCGCGATCATCTCGCACGTCGAGTCGGCGATGCTCTCCACGGGCAGCGTGGGGTCGGCGTCATAGACGCCGAGCAACGTTCGTGCGGCGTTCGGTCCGCCAACCCCCAAGAGAGTGCGTATGAGGTGGTTGAGTAGCTGGATGATCCCGCTGCGCGTGGTGGCGGCGGCGCCGTCGAGCCGGCGGCGTACCGCGTCCGGGTCAGCGTTCTCGGCGGCTGCCTCGATGGCCAACGCGGCCTCGCCGTCGAGCCCGAACGCAGTGCCTGTGCTGTGCAGGAATACAAGATCACGGCTGGGTCCGGGTACGGTTTTAGTCCGGCGCAGGTAGTCCAGCAGTTGGCGGTTGCTCTGCGCTTCGACCCCCGCGACCTCGTTACCGCTGTCGCCTCGGTCATCGTCTGAGTCGGCGATCACGCCCGCCGGCGGGGCGTTGTCTCGGCCGTACGCGATCGCTCGCCGCACCGCGTGTGCGGGATACGTACCGTCGAAGTCGATCGCCCCGCCGCTTGCGATCTGGAGCACCATGCTCGGCAACCGCGCGTCGATCTCCAGGTCTCTGGCGAACAGTGGGAATTCGACGCGCAGGCAGACGAGTTTCGCCACCGACGCCGCATGCTCGCGAGGGTCTTCGGCCAGCAGCCCGCGATTGTGCCGGTCCTGTGCGAGCCGATAGGTCAGTGCGAAGGCGTTGAGGAGGTGCTTGACCCGGCGCGGGCTGGTCACGTGTGTTGGCACCAGCACCGATACGACGTAGTCGCTGTTGATCTCCGACCACAGCCCGCTGCGCTCCTTCACCAGGTCTGCCGCGAAGCGCGTGATTCGCTGAGACATCAGCGGCGGCAGACTGATCTGGTATTGGAACACCTTGTCCAAGTAGGCGCTGCCGGTGCTGTAGTACGGGTTGACTTCGTCGGCCGGCGTCTCTTGACGAGCCTCACGCGTCAGACTCTCCTCGAGCACTTGTTGATCAGCCGCGATAACGAACACGCATTGGGGAACCCCGAGGAAGGTGCGTATGGCATCCAGCGTGGCGACGACCTCCGCCGCAGCACACCGGTCCAGCTCGTCGACGAAGACGACCAGCCGGTCGGCCTTCGACCTGGCGACTAGCGACGAGAAGATGCGCTCGAACTGCTCGTCGCTGTCTGGCTTTCCTATGCTCCGGTCGACCTGGAGTGTCCTGTTGGCGAGCGTGATCAACGCCGAAAGCAAAGCGGCTGGCAGCAGGCCCGCGGCCACGGCCGTCTTGCACAGATTGGAGAAATCCGCGCCGTAAGGCCCGCTCTCTAGCGCTGCGATGATGGCCACGACTCCCACCAAGATCGCTGAGAGTACGAGCGTGAGTGCGGCGAAGACACCCAGGATTTTTGCGATCTTGGTCGCTGGGACTTTGACGTCAGTTCGGGTGTGTCCGGTGTAAAGGCCCTCGTGAAACATCTCGTCACCGATGCCGAGCTCGGTGGCGACGGCGGACACAAAGTTGCGCCGTAGCGGTGTCTCGGCGTACTTGAACGCGTCGAAACGCGCGAACTGGATGCCCGAACTTCGAGCGAGCTCCTCTTTCATGAGGTTCCCGATGCCACTCTTGCCCGAGCCCCACGGGCCGTACAGTGCGATGTTCGACGGTGCCGGCACCGTCCGTACCAACTCCGCAAGCTGTGTCGCGATCTGGGCGTGGGAGAGCTGGTCGCCATCGGCATCGGCGACCTCTCGGTCTTCGACGAGGTCTCCGCGGCAGAGCAAGACCTGCGGGTCAGGCGCGGACATGGCGTGGCTGCTCCCTCCGACAGACTCAACGCTTACATCATTCGCGCCTGGCCAGGCAGTTTGAGCCCCTCGCCGTCGTCAGTTGGAAGACCGCCCAGACAGCCAACGGTTTCGGTTCATCGACCGGCCCGCGCCTGCCACGCGGCACGGTCAGGAATGTCCTCGTGACCGAATCGGGGACATTGCTGACCGATTCGAGGACATTGCTGACCGCGTGAGCGTGGACATTGTTTGACCGACGACATTAGCTGCAGCCGCTGGTGCTGCCACAGCCCTCGCAGACGTAGCAGCTACCGGCCGGGCGCATCTTGGTGCCGCAGTTGAGGCACAACGGCGCGTCGGCCGCCGTCCCCATGTGCTTTTCGACGAGCTCGGTCGAGCTGTGCACCTCGGCGTCAGCGGGACGGCCTGCAGCCACGTTCGATGCTTCGGTGTCCGATATGGATGCATGCTTTTCGATTGGCGCCGATTGCGCCAGGGCCTCGACGTCCAGTTCTTCTTCGTCGGAGACCGGCACCGTTCCCCCGCCGTACGCCGCGGTGACGGCGCGCGCTCGCTCCTCGGCGGTGAAAATGCCGAGCTCTTCGCGCTTTTCGTACGGCAGGTAGTCGAGAGCGAGCCGACGGAAGATGTAGTCCATGATGGATTGCGCCATGCGGACGTCGACGTCGTCCGTCATACCGGCGGGCTCGAAGCGCATGTTGACGAACTTTGAGACGAACGCCTCGAGCGGCACGCCATATTGCAGCGCGATCGAGATGGCGATGGAGAACGCGTCCATCACGCCGGCCAGGGTCGAGCCCTGCTTGCCGAGCTTGAGGAACACCTCACCGAGGCCGTCGTCCGGGTAGGAGCCGGCGGTCATGTAACCGTCGGCGCCGGCGACCGAGAACGACACGGTCTGCGACGGGCGCTTGCGCGGCAGCCGCTTGCGGGTCGGCCGGTATTCGACCTGGGCCCCTGCGGTGGCCGGAGCCGATGCCTTCTTCTCCTTAGCGTCAGACAGCGGCTGGCCGACCGCGAGGCCGAGC
>JBIQML010000004.1:0-29572 GCA_044463405.1 Nakamurella lactea
GCACCTCGACGCTGCCGCCGCTGATGGACCGTTCCGGCGCCGCCCGGTACGTGTTCGATGCGCTGGCCGGATTCGGCCCGCTGCAGCGCTTTTTGGACGACCCGGAGGTCGAGGAGATCTGGGTCAACCAGCCCGGGCGGGTGTTCGTCGCGCGGGCCGGCCGCTCCGAGTTGACCACCGTGGTGCTCACGCCCAGCGAGGTGCGGGACCTGGTGGAACGGATGCTCAAGCCGTCCGGACGCCGGCTGGACCTGTCCAGCCCGTTCGTCGACGCGCTGCTCCCGGATGGCTCCCGGCTGCACGCCGTGATCCCGGACATCACCCGGAAGCACCTCGCGCTGAACATCCGCAAGTTCGTGGTCGCCGCCAACGGGCTGGAGGACCTGGTGGTGCGCGGCACCATCACCGCGCACGCCGCCCGGTTCCTGGAGGCGGCGGTCGTCGCCGGGCTGAACGTCATCGTCTCCGGCGGCACCCAGGCCGGCAAGACCACCCTGCTGAACACCCTGGTGAACTCCGTGCCGGCGCAGGAGCGCGTCATCACCTGCGAGGAGGTGTTCGAGCTCCGCCCGAACCTGCCTGACTTCGTCGCCATGCAGACCCGACAGCCCAACCTGGAGGGTCACGGCGAGATCAGGCTGCGCCGGCTGGTCAAGGAGGCGCTGCGGATGCGGCCCAGCCGGATCATCGTCGGCGAGGTCCGGCAGGAGGAGTCCCTCGACCTGCTGATCGCGCTGAACTCCGGCCTGCCCGGCATGTGTAGCGTGCACGCCAACTCGGCCCGGGAGGCGGTGGTCAAGCTGTGCACGCTGCCGCTGCTGGCCGGCGACAACGTCACCGCCTCGTTCGTGGTGCCCACGGTTGCGGCCTCGGTCGACCTGATCGTCCAGCTCGGTCTGGAGCCCGGCGGCACGCGGCGGGTGCGGGAGATCGTCGCGCTGCCCGGCCGGGTGGAGAACAACGTGGTGGAGATCGCCGACATCTTCACCAGCCGGGACGGGCAGCTGGTGCGCGCCGAGGGATACCCGCCGCACGAGGAGCGCTTCCTGCGGCACGGCTACGACCTGCCCGGGCTGCTGGCCGGGCAGTCCACCGCCCAGGGCCGGCACCGGGACTGACCGGGCCCGCAGGGCCCGCCTCCCGGCCGCCGTCGCGGCGGTCACGATACTGGTGATCGTGCAGCCCTCCGCCCAGCCCCGCCGGCGCCCCTCCGACTCCCGTGGCCGATCCGGCGTCACCGCCCGGTTGTACGCGGCAACCGGCGGCCCGGCGACGTTCCGGGCCATCGCGCTGCTGGCGGCGGCGCTCGCGCTGGCCGCGGCCGACCAGACGATCGCCGGGGCCGTGGCGCCGGACCTGAAGGCCGCGCTGGGTGTCGGCAACACGCAGATCGGGTTGCTGGTCACGGCGGCGAGCGTGCTGGCCGCCGTCACCACCCTGCCGTTCGGAATGCTCGCCGACCGCACCGCACGGGTCCGGCTGCTGGCCGGCTGCGCCATCGCATGGTCGGTCTCGATCGTGGTGGCGGGACTCGCCGAGAACTACCTCACCGTGCTGATCGCCCAGGCCGCGCTGGGCGCCGGGGTGGGAGCGGCCGGCCCGCTGGTCGCCTCGCTGGCAGGAGACCTATTCCCGCGCGAGACCCGGGGCCGGGCACTGGGTTTCGTGCTGGCTGGGGAATTCGCCGGCGCCGCGTCGGGACTGCTGCTCGCCGGTGAGGTTGCCGCGGCCTGGTCCTGGCGGGGCTCGTTCTGGACACTGTCGATGCTCGGCCCGGTGCTCACCGTGGCCTTGCTCCGCCTGCTGCCGGAGCCGGCACGGGGTGCGCACGAGCAGGGCCCCGAGCGACCGGCGACCGCCGGAGCGAGCCTCGCCGATGCCGTCCGGGATGCGGGCATCCGGCCCCGCCCGGCACATGTGTTGACCAGCGACCCGGCGCGCAAGTCACTGCCCTGGGCGATCCGCTACGTGCTGTCCATCCCGACCAACGTGGTGATCATCGCGGCGTCGGCGCTGTGCTACTTCTACGTCGCGGGCATGCAGACCTTCGCCGTGGTCTATCTGCGCGGCAGGTTCGATCTCAGCCAGGAGGTGGCCACCGCGTTGTTGGTGGTGATCGGCGCCGGCGTGATCGTCGGCATCCTGGTGACCGGCAACCTGTCCGACCGGCTGATCGCCCGCCGGCACGTGGCCGCCCGCCCGGCCGTCGGCGGCGTGTGCTTCCTGCTCGCGGTGGCATTCTTCTCACCGGGCTTCCTGCTGGGAACCCTGGTGGCGGCGCTGCCGCTGCTGTTCCTGGGTGCCCTGGCGCTTGGCGGCGTCAATCCCCCGCTGGACGCCGCCCGGCTGGATGTGGTGCACTTCCGGCTCTGGGGCCGCGCCGAGAGCGTGCGCAACTTCTTCCAGACCCTGCTGAAGTCCAGCGCACCGCTGCTGTTCGGCTACCTGTCCACCCTGCTGGCCGCGCCGGGCGAATCGGCGGACGCCGTGCAGGGCGGGGGCGCCGTGGGTCTGACCCGGGCCTTCCTGGTGCTGCTGGCACTGCCGGTCGCCGCCGGCATCGTGCTGCTGGTAGCCCGGCGCACCTACGGGCGGGACGTGGCGACCGCCATGGCATCGGAGCGGGCGACGGCCTGATCGGTCCGAGACCTCAGCCGGCGTCACGGATCCCGCGGAACGACACCGACCACACAGCATCGGCCAGCTCATCGGCATCGCGCGTGGACTGCGGCCGGACCCACTCGATCAGCGAGTTGACCATGCCGAACAGCAGCCGAGCCGTCACCGCCGGGCTGATGTCCGGTCGGACCGCCCCCTCGGCGATCGCCTGCTCCACCAGGTCGGCGACGTAGTGGTCGAACGATCGCCGGCGCTGCAGCGCGGACCGCTCCACCTCGGAGTTGCCGCGCACCCGCAGCAGCAGCGTCACGAACGGCCGCTCGGCCAGCAGCACCCGCACGCTTCCCCGGATCAGGTACTCCAGGCGGTCGACCGCCGCACCCTGCAGCGCGCGCGCCTCGTCGACCACGGCCGACAACCCGTCCAGCGCCCGGCCCAGCGCCAGCTCCAGCAGATGGTTCTTGCTGGCCACATGGTGATAGATCGCGCTCTTGGTGATGCCCAGCCGGTGCGACAGGTCCTCCATGCTGGTGCCGTCGAAACCCCGCTCGGTGAACACGTCGACGGCCACCCGGACGAGCGAGTCCTGGTCGTACCCGGGGCGGCCGCGACGGCGCAGCACTGCCCGCGAGCCGCTGGTGACCATGGAGGTCAGTATCCCTCCCCGGCCCGCTCGCACCGGGGCAAGGCTCGCGCGCCGTCTCCCCGGGGCCCACAATGACGGTCGGACGAAGGAGGGTGTTCATGCCGCCATCCCGGGATCCCGCGGCCGGTCCGGTGGCGCCGTACCGGGTGACCGCGCTGTCGATCGAGGACGGCATGGACATCGCGATGTGGCCGACCCCGGGACCGTGGGCCGTGCAGGACGCGCTGCAGCCACCCCGCCCGGACGAGGGCTACTGGACCGTCCGGGACGCCGCCGACGCGTTGATCGGCTACTGCTGCCTCGGCGAGGCCGCGCGGCCTCCGGGGATGGACGCGTCCCCGACCCTGCTGGACGTCGCGCTGGGGCTAGCGCCCAGGTTCACCGGCCGGCGGCTCAGCCGGGAGTTCGCCGCCACCGTGGTGCAGCACGCCCGCGCGGTCGCCGAGGAGCGGCGGCTGCGGTGCAGCGTCGCCGGCTGGAACACGGTGGGCAAGCGCACCGCCGAGGCCGTGGGCTTTCGCAGCGTCGGGGTGCACGAGGCGGCGACCGGCGCGGCGACGGAGTTCTACTTCGTCTTCCAGATGTGACCGCCGGCAGCGCGGCCGGGCCGCGATGAGAGGGTAGGGCGGTGTCGCGGGCAACGGTGACAGCTACAGCGACGATGGTGACGCAGCGGGAGGCGAAGCGGTGACGGACGGCAGCGGTGGCGGTGACGTGAACGCGAGCAACCCCACGGCCGGCGGTGACCCGACCCCCCTGAGTCCTCCCCTGGCGGGGACCACCGCCGGTGTGGTCGGCGGCGGGACCATGGGGTCGGGCATCGCGCACGTGCTGCTCGCCGCCGGCGCCCGGGTGGTCCTGGTGGAGTCCGACGACGCCGCGCTGCAGCGCGCGATCGGACTGGTGCGGCGCGGCCTGGACGGCGCCGTGCAGCGTGGCAAGCTCGCCGAACCGGTCGACACGGTGCTGGAGCGGCTGACGGCCGGCACCGACCGTGCCCTGCTGGCCGGGGCGTCGCCGGTGGTCGAGGCGGTGCCGGAGATCCTGGACCTGAAGGTCGGGCTGCTGGCCGACCTGGAGCGGGTGATCGACCCGGACGCCGTGCTGGCCAGCAACACCAGTTCGCTGTCCCTGGCCGCCATCGGCGCGGAGCTCACCGGCCCGGAGCGCCTGGTGGGCATGCACTTCTTCAATCCGGTGCCGGCGCAGAAACTGGTGGAGGTGGTCCGCGCCGAGCGCACGTCACCGCAGGCCCTGGCGACCGCCCGCGAGGTCGCCGAACGCCTGGGCAAGCAGGTCGTGGTGGTGCGCGACTCCCCCGGCTTCGCCACCAGCCGGCTGGGTCTGGCCCTCGGCCTGGAGGCGATCCGGATGGTCGAGGAGGGTGTCGCCTCGCCGGAGGACATCGACACCGCGATGGTGCTCGGCTACCGGCACCCGATGGGCCCGTTGCGGCTGGGCGACCTGGTCGGGCTGGACGTGCGGCTGGGCATCGCCGAGTACCTGGCGACCGAACTCGGGCCGCGATTCGAGCCGCCCGCGCTGCTCCGGCAGATGGTCGCCGAGGGCAGGCTGGGTCAGAAGACCGGGCAGGGCTTCTACACCTGGCCCGACTGACCTCGGCCCGCCACCTCCGCTTGTGAGCCCGACGTCGCGCAGGGATGTACGCGCGGAGCGCGTAGCGCCACCTCAGGCTCACAAGCGGGGTTTCGCCACCGCGTTCAGGGTGAGAACGTCGTAGGCGGCGACGATCTCGTCGTCGGCGTTGGTGACGGCGACGTCCCACCGGATCTGGCCGTACTCGTCCGTCTTGGGAGTCTTCTCCTTGCAGGTGAGCCGGACGGTGATGGCATCGCCCGGGTAGACCGGCTTGACGAACCGCAGCCGCTCCAGCCCGAAGTTGGCCAGCACCGGCCCGGGGGCGGGGTCGACGAACAGCCCGGCGGCCGCCGAGATCACCAGGTACCCGTGCGCCACCAGCCCGCCGAATATCGGGTTGGCGGCCGCCGCCTGCGGGTCGGTGTGGGCGTAGAAGGTGTCGCCGGTCAACTCGGCGAACGCGTCGATGTCCGCCTGGCTGATGGTGCGCGGTCCGGTGACGAGCGTCTCGCCGATCCGCAGGTCGCCGAAGTGCTTGCGGAACGGGTGCACCGGGTCGGCGAGCTGTGGTGCGTAGCGGTTCCACCGGCCGGTGACGGTGGTCAGCGCGGCGGGCGAGCCGGAGATGCTGGTGGCCTGCATCATCCTGCGCACGCTGAGCGTGCCGCCCAGTTCCAGGCCGCCACCGGCCCGGCCGGGCCCGCCGTGGATCAGCGCGGGCAGCACCGCCCCGTGCGGTGGCGCCTCTGCGGCGTCGTCGCGGTCCAGGATCAGCAGCCGGCCGTGCAGCGGCGCGATGCCGCGGACCACCGACCGCAGGAACTCGGGGTCCCTGCTGACCACCGACGCGACCAGGCTGCCCTCGCCCAGCGCGGTCAACTCGACCGCGTCGTCGGCGTCGGCGTATCCGATGACGGTGGTGACGGGGCCGAACGCCTCCACCTGGTGCAGAGCGGCGGCGCGCGGGTCCCGGGCACGCAGCACGGTGGGCGGGAAGAAGGCGCCGCGCTCGGCGTCGCCGGAGGCGACCGTGGGGGCCTCGTCCGGCCCGCCGAGCACCACGTCGGCGGCCTGCATCAGGCGCCGGGTGGCCGCGGCCACCTCGTCACGCTGCTGGCGGCTGACCACCGGCCCCATCCGGGTGCCGTCCACGCGCGGGTCGCCGAGCCCCACCGACGACACCCGCTTCGTCAGCGCCTCCGTCACCGCCCCGACCTGACCCGACGGCACCAGCGCACGCCGGATGGCGGTGCACTTCTGCCCGGTCTTGCCGGTGACCTCGCGGGCCACCGTCTTGACGAACAGGTCGAACTCCTCGGTGCCGGGAACCGCGTCCGGGCCCAGGATGGCGGCGTTGAGGGAGTCGGCCTCGGCGTTCATGGTCGCGCTGCGCTCGGTGACGGCCGGGTGCGAGCGCAGCGTCGCGGCGGTGGCCGCCGAGCCGGTGAAGGCGATGTAGTCGCGGCCGTCCAGGTGGTCGAACAGGTCGCCGATGCTGCCGGCCAGGAACTGCGCCGAGCCGGGCGGCAGCACCCCTGAGTCGATCATCTGCCGGAACACCATCTCGGCGATCGGGGCGGTGGCGGTGGCCGGCTTGACGACGACGGGCAGCCCGGCCAGCATCGCCGGCGCGAGCTTCTCCAGCATCCCCCAGACCGGGAAGTTGAACGCGTTGATCAGCAGCGCCACCCCGCTGCGGGAGGTGTACACCGTCTGCCCGAGGAAGGTGCCGTTCCGGCTGAGCCGGGCGGGCTCGCCGTCCACCAGGATGGTGTCGTCCGGAAGCTCGCGCAGCGCGCGCCGCGCGTAGTACGGCAGCGCGGCGATGCCGCCCTCCACGTCCACCCGCGCGTCCAGCAGGGTGCCACCGGCGGCGCCGTGCGCGGCCAGCGGCGCGTCGACATGCTCGGACAGGTACTCGCCGAGCCGGGACAGGATCTCGGCGCGCTGGTGGAACGTCAGCGCGCGCAGCGCCGGCCCGCCCACCTCCCGGGCGTGCGCCACCACCGCGGCGAAGTCGATATCGGCAGCGGCGACCCTGGCGACCTCGTCTCCGGTCGCGGGATCCAGCACCGGCACGCCCGCCGAGGCCGGCTCCCGCCAGCGGTCCTGCACGTAGCTCTGCACGAGGTGCGACATGGTGGAGGCCCTTCCGCCGTGGCCGGGCACCGCGCTGGGCTCGAGGGCGACTTGACGGTGCGCGCTGACACCGGGCAGCATATAGTAGAACAAACAGTCAGTAATTCGGGGACGCTCCCGACCCTGCAGCACACCGCCGTCGCCAGGGAGGATCCATGGACTCCAGGGACACAGCCACCGTCGACCCGGATGATCGGCCGGACGCCACGCACCGGGCCGGGGACGCGGGCGACGACACGGCCCGGCAGGCCCACTTCGACGAGCTGATCGCGTCGGAGTCGCGCATCGAGCCGCGGGACTGGATGCCCGAGGCCTACCGCAAGACGCTGATCCGGCAGATCGCCCAGCACGCGCACTCGGAGATCATCGGCATGCAGCCGGAGGGCAACTGGCTCACCCGCGCCCCCAGCCTGCGGCGCAAGGCGATCGCCATGGCCAAGGTGCAGGACGAGGCCGGGCACGGGCTGTACCTGTACTCGGCCGCCGAGACCCTGGGCGCCTCCCGGGACGACCTGCTGGACGCCCTGCACGCCGGCAAGCAGAAGTACTCCTCGATCTTCAACTACCCCACCCTGACCTGGGCCGACATGGGCGCGATCGGCTGGCTGGTGGACGGCGCGGCGATCATGAACCAGGTGCCGCTGTGCCGCTGCTCCTACGGGCCATATGCCCGCGCGATGGTGCGGGTGTGCAAGGAGGAGTCGTTCCACCAGCGGCAGGGTTACGAGATCCTGTACACCCTCTCGCACGGAACGCCGGCGCAGAAGGCGATGGCACAGGACGCGATCGACCGGTGGTGGTTCCCGTCGCTGATGATGTTCGGCCCGCCGGACGCCGACTCGCCGCACACCGCGCAGTCCATGGCGTGGAAGATCAAGCGGCACACCAACGACGAGCTCCGGCAGAAGTTCGTGGACATGTGCGTGCCGCAGGCCGAGGTGCTCGGGCTGACGCTGCCCGATCCGGGGCTCGCCTGGAACGCGGAGACCGGCCACTACGACTTCTCCGAGTTGGACTGGGACGAGTTCTGGGCCGTCGTCAAGGGCGACGGCCCGTGCAACCGACAGCGCCTGGCGCACCGGGTGTCCGCCCACGAGCGCGGCGCCTGGGTGCGGGAGGCGTCCGCCGCCTACGCGGACAAGCAGGCCGCGCGGCGGGCCGCCGGCACCGAGGCGGCGGCATGAGTACCGACGCCGACTGGCCGATCTTCGAGGTGTTCGTGCGGGCGCGGCGGGGCCTGTCGCACAACCACGTGGGCAGCCTGCACGCTCCGGACGCCGAGATGGCGCTGCGCAACGCCCGCGACGTGTACACCCGCCGCCAGGAGGGGGTGTCGATCTGGGTGGTGCCGTCGGCGGCCATCACCGCCTCCTCACCGGACGAGAAGGACTCCTTCTTCGACCCGGCGGGCGACAAGATCTACCGTCACCCCACGTTCTACGACGTGCCGAGCGGGGTGCAGATGTGAGCACCACCGTCCCCAGCACGGACACCACGGCCGACCGGGTGGAGTACGCGCTCCGTCTCGGTGACGACGCCCTGGTGCTCAGCCACCGGCTGGCCGAATGGTCCTCCCGCGCGCCGCAGATCGAGGAGGACATCGCTCTGACCAACATCGGTCTCGACCTGCTCGGCCAGGCCCGCTCGCTACTCACCCACGCCGGGTCGCTGGAGGGCGAGGACCGCGACGAGGACGACCTCGCCTACTTGCGCACCGAACCCGAGTTCCGGTGCTGCCTGCTGGTCGAGCAGCCCACCAGGGACGACTTCGGCCTGGTGATCGCCGTGCTGCTGCTGTTCTCGGCCTACCAGCTTCCGCTGTACCGGGCACTGGAGCACGCCACCGACCCGACGCTGGCCGGGATCGCCGGCAAGGGCGTCAAGGAGGCGCGCTACCACCTGGAGCACGCCACCGAGTGGACGCTGCGACTCGGCGACGGCACCGAGGAGTCCCACCGGCGCATGCAGCAGGCCCTGGAATCGGTGTGGCGCTTCACCGGTGAGCTTGTCGAGACCGACGATCTGACCGACCGGCTGGTGGCCGCCGGGGTCGCCGCCGACCCCGCCGCGCTGCGCGAGAGCTGGGACGCCACCATCGATGCCGTGCTGACCGAGGCGACCCTGACCCGACCCACCGGCACCGTGCTGGCGGGCACCGGACGGTCCGGCCGGCACAGCGAGCACCTGGGCTACCTGCTCGCCGAGATGCAGTACCTGCACCGGCTGCACCCCGGGGCGACCTGGTGATATCAATGGCAGCGACCGCAAACCAGGCGGTGACGAAACCCTCGCCCACCGAGCGGGCGGAGACGGGGCCCCGACGGGCGCTGGACCGGGTGACCGACCCGGAGATCCCGGTGCTGACCATCGCCGACCTCGGGGTACTGCGAGCGGTCACCGTGGACGGCGACGGCCATGTCGACGTCGTCATCACCCCGACCTATTCCGGGTGCCCGGCGATGGACGTGATACGCGCGGACATCGTCACCGCCCTGGCCGACGACGGCTTCACCGACGTGACCGTGCGCACCGAACTGTCCCCCGCCTGGACCACCGACGACATCACCGAGCGCGGCCGGGAACGGTTGCGGGAGTTCGGCATCGCCCCGCCGCACGCCGTCGCGCGCACCGGGCCCGTGCCGCTGACCCTGGGCGCGCCGCGGCGCGCCATCCCGCCCGTCGCCTGCCCGCGGTGCGGCTCGACGCTCACCCGGGAGGTCAGCAGGTTCTCCTCCACCGCCTGCAAGGCGCACTACGTGTGCCGGGACTGCCACGAGCCCTTCGACTACTTCAAGGACCTGTAGGTCCGGATGACGAGCACAGTGAACGGCGCGAGCACGTCCGGTCAGGCCGACGCGGTGCCGCCGAGCGCGCACCGGCGCGGCGCCCTGCACGTGCTGAAGGTCGGCAAGCTGGACCGCATCACCGACGACGCGGTGGCCATCACCTTCGTCGTCCCGGACGAGCTACGCGAGGAGTTCGCCTACCTGCCCGGCCAGCACGTCGCGGTCCGGGCCACCGTCGCCGGGGACGACGTGCGTCGCAACTACTCGATCTGCGCCCCGGCCGGCTCCGGCGTGCTGCGCATCGGCGTCAAGCGACTGCCGGACGGGGTGTTCTCCAACTACGCCCTGGAACGCCTCGCCGAGGGCGACAGCCTGGAGGTGCTGCCGCCGTCCGGCCGCTTCACCGTGACGCCCGACCCAAGCCGGACCCGGCACTACGGCGCCATCGCCGCCGGATCGGGCATCACGCCGGTGCTGTCGATCCTGTCCTCGGTGCTGAGAGCCGAACCGTCCAGCACCGTCACCCTGATCTACGCCAACCGCACCACCGGCAGCATCATGTTCCTGGAGGAGCTGGAGGACCTCAAGGACCGCTTCCTGGACCGGCTGACGATCCTGCACGTGCTGGGTCGGGAACAACGGGACGTCGAGTTGCTCTCCGGCCGGCTGGACCCGGACCGGCTGACCCGGATCCTGGACGAGCTGGTGTATCCGGAGGTGGACGAGTGGTTCCTGTGCGGGCCGCTGGAGATGACCGACATGATCCGGACGACGCTGCTGGAGCGCGGGGTCCCGGACGAGGCGATCCGCCGCGAGCTGTTCCACGCCGACGCCACCCCGCCTCGCCACCCCCTCACCCCGGCCGAGGCGCGGCCCGGCGACGCCGTGGACGTCACGGTGCGGCTGGACGGGCGCGACACCTCGTTCCGGCTCCCGCGCGACACCGAGACCATCCTGGACGCGGCGCTGCGGTGGCGCAGCGAGCTGCCCTTCGCGTGCACCAACGGGGTGTGCGGCACCTGCCGGTGCCGGCTGGTGGAGGGCGAGGTGGAGATGGTGCAGAACTTCGCGTTGGAACCCGACGAATTGGCCCGCGGCTACCGGCTGGCCTGCCAGTCCTATCCCGTCACCGATACGGTGATAGTCGATTTCGACCAGTAGCGAGTGGTGACGACGACGCGGCGACGAGCCGGACGACCAGCGCCGGCGCCGGATGCCCACGGACGGCGAGGTGACAGCGTGACCAGCGGCACGCAGCAGGAGACCGCCTATCTCGTGGCAGGCGTGCGGACGCCCTTCGGTCGTTACGGCGGCGCGCTCGCCCCGGTGCGCCCGGACGACCTGGCGGCGCTGACCATCTCCACGACGCTCGCCTCGGTGCCATCGGTGGACCCGGCGGCCATCGACGACGTGATCCTGGGCTGCGCCAACCAGGCCGGCGAGGACAACCGGAACGTGGCACGCATGGCGACCCTGCTGGCCGGGCTGCCGGTGGAGGTCTCGGCCACCACCGTCAACCGGCTGTGCGGCTCCGGCGCCGACGCGATCGCCATCGGCGCCCGGCAGATCCGCTGCGGGGAGGCCGATCTGATCGTCGCGGGCGGCGTCGAGTCGATGAGCCGGGCGCCGTTCGTGGTCGGCAAGTCGACCACGGCGTTCGCCCGCGACACCGAGCTGTTCGACACCACCATCGGCTGGCGGTTCGTCAACGCCAGGCTGGCCGAGCAGTACGGCACGGACTCCATGCCGGAGACCGCCGAGAACGTCGCGTCCGACTACTCGGTCAGCCGCGAGGACCAGGACGCCTTCGCCCTTCGATCCCAGGAACGGGCGGCCAAGGCCATCGCGAACGGCCGGCTGGCCCGGGAGATCGTGCCGGTGCCGGTGCCACGGCGCAAGGCGGACCCGTTGATCGTGGACACCGACGAGCATCCACGGCAGGCCTCGATGGAGGCGCTGGCCAAGCTGCCAACACCGTTCCGGCCCGGCGGCACGGTCACCGCCGGCAACGCCTCCGGCGTCAACGACGGCGCCGTCGCGGTCCTGCTGGCCTCCGGAGCGGCCGTGCAGCGCTACGGGCTGGCGCCGCTGGCCCGGATCAGCGCCGCCGCCACCGCCGGCGTGCCGCCCCGCATCATGGGCATGGGCCCGGTCCCGGCGACCCGGAAGTTGCTGCAGCGGCAGGGGCTGTCGGTGACGGACCTGGACATCGTCGAGCTCAACGAGGCGTTCGCGGCGCAGTCCCTGGCGGTGCTGCGGGAGCTCGGACTGCCCACCGACGCCGAGCACGTCAACCCGAACGGCGGCGCGATCGCGCTGGGCCATCCGCTCGGCGCCAGCGGCGCCCGGTTGGTGCTCACCGCGGCGCACGAGATGGTGCTCCGGCAGTCTCGTCGGGCGCTGGCCACCATGTGCATCGGTGTCGGGCAGGGCATCGCGGTCCTGCTGGAAAGGCCATAGCCAACGCAACGGCCAGCAACGAGAGGACCGTCCATGCTGGATCTGTCGCCCCGCCCGGAAGACCTCGAGCCCATCGAGCGGGCCCCCCGCGAGGAGATCGAGGCTCTGCAACTCGAGCGGATGCGATGGTCGCTGAACCACGCCTACCGGAACGTGCCGTTCTACCGCAGCGCGTTCGACGACAAGGGCGTGCACCCCGACGATCTCACCCAGCTGTCCGACCTGGCCAACTTCCCGTTCACCGTGAAGAACGACCTGCGGGACAACTACCCGTTCGGGCTGTTCGCCGTGCCGCTGGATCAGGTGCTGCGCGTGCACGGCTCCTCCGGCACCACCGGCAAGCCCATCGTCGTGGGCTACACCCGGGGCGATCTGGACATGTGGAGCGACATGGTGGCCCGGTCGATCCGCGCGTCCGGCGGGCGGCCAGGCATGAAGGTGCACAACGCCTACGGCTACGGGTTGTTCACCGGAGGGCTGGGCCTGCACCAGGGCGCGGAACGGCTGGGCTGCATGGTGATCCCGATGTCCGGCGGGCAGACCGAGCGGCAGGCGCAACTGATCCACGACTTCCAGCCGGACATCATCGTGGTGACGCCGTCCTACATGCTGGCCATCCTGGACGAGATGGAACGGCAGGGCCACGACCCGCGGAAGAGCTCGCTGAAGGTGGGCATCTTCGGGGCGGAGCCGTGGACCGAGGACATGCGGCGGGAGGTCGAGGAGCGCGCGGACATGCACGCGGTGGACATCTACGGCCTGTCCGAGGTGATCGGGCCGGGGGTGGCCAACGAGTGCGTGGAGACCAAGGACGGGCTGCACGTCTGGGAGGACCACTTCTACCCGGAGATCATCGATCCGGTGACCGGCCAGGTGCTGCCGGACGGCGAGAAGGGCGAGCTGGTGTTCACCTCGCTGACCAAGGAGGCGTTCCCGATCGTCCGGTACCGGACCAGGGATCTCACCCGGCTGCTGCCGGGGACTGCCCGGTCCATGCGGCGCATCGAGAAGATCACCGGACGCAGTGACGACATGATCATCCTGCGCGGCGTCAACCTGTTCCCCAGCCAGATCGAGGAGATCGTGCTGGGCATACCGGGTCTCACGGCGCACTATCAGCTGGTGCTGTCCAAAAAGGGCCGGATGGACGCCATGCAGGTGCGGGTGGAGGGCCGCCCGGACGTGCCGGCCGGTTCCCGGGAGACCATGGCGGCCCAGGTGCGCAAGCGCATCAAGGATGTGATCGGCATCAACGTGGATGTCCAGGTGACCGAACCGTTCTCGGTCGAGCGGTCGCTGGGCAAGGCCAAGCGCGTCGTCGACAACCGATGACCGCGAGCGAGGGCGGAGCGAGACAGGGCCGTCGGCGCGAAGCGCCAGGCCCGGCGAGCGCAGACCCGAGCGAGCAATCAGGCACCGCGAGCCCGTCGGACGGCGTTCCGGCCGGCGCGTACGAGGCCGTGCGGCGGATGATGCGCGACGACGCGGCGTCGGCGGCGCTGGGCATGCAGCTGGTCGAGCTCGGCGATGGCAGCGCCACCGTCACCATGCCGGTGGTGGACACCATGGTCAACGGTCACGCCATCGGTCACGGCGGCTACGTGTTCATGGTGGCCGACACTGCGTTCGCCTGTGCGTGCAACTCGTGGGGACCGGTGACGGTGGCCGCGCACGCCGAGATCACCTTCATCCGCCCGGTCAGGCTGGGCGATGTGCTGACGGCCAGGGCGGTGGCGCGGGAGCACTGGGGCCGCAACGGCGTGTACGACGTCACGGTCTCGAACGCCGACGGCGTCGTCGCCGAGTTCCGCGGGCTGTCCCGCACGATCGAGCGCACCGCCCCCCGGTGACTGCCCCGTCGCGCCCCCGCGACGGCAGCCGGTCCCTGATTCAGCGCTCGGAACGCGGAGCGAACCGAAGCCGCACGGACAGGCAGGTGACGCAGCCCTCGAGCTTCTCGAACTCGGAGATGTCCACCGGCACCGGCGTGTATCCCAGGTCGGCGAGCAGGTCGGCGCTCCGCGGCGCCGCGGCGGAGATCAGCAGGCGCCCCTCGCCCAGGTCGACGACGTGCGAGCCGGCCTCCTCCGGCATGGCGCGGAAGTGCGGAAAGAAGGCGGGATCGTCGACCAGTGGCGGGTGGCCGATGATGCTGCCGTCCGGCAGCGCGGTGACGGCGGACTTCAGGTGCAGCGCCGTGCTCACCGGCACCCCGATCACCGTGGCGCCCAGTGGTTCCGCGACCTGCCGGAATGCCGCCAGGCCCGCGGCATCCGTGCGGCCGCCACGGCCGACGTAGACCCTGTTGCCCACCTTCAGCACGTCGCCGCCCTCCAGGGTTCCACCACCCGGTAGCTCGACGGTCCGGTATCCCAGGCCGGCCAGCGCGCGTGCCGTGCCGGCCACCTCCGGCCGCCGCGAGGGCGCGCCCGGCCTGGTGAGCACGGCGGTGTCGCCGATCATCACCACGGTGTCTTCGACGAACACCGAGTCCGGGCAGTCCGGTGCCGGCTGCACCGGTACGCACTCCCAGTCGCAGCGGCGCAGGGCGTCGAGGTAGCCGTCCCACTGGTCCGCGGCCAGGGCGACGTCCACCTCGGCCCGCTCGATATGGGTGAGGAGGCCCTCGGCCAACCGTCCGGACGGTCGGCGCACCAGCGCGCGGCGGGTCGGACGCGGCGGTGGCATGCGGTTCTCCTGACGATGGCTCTCCGGGTTCACGGTAGCGCCGCGATCCGGTAGCGCCTGCTGCGGATCGCCAGGATCAACGCCGCCACCAGCGCGGAGATCAGCGATCCGGCGAGCACGCCGATTCGCACGTCGATGCTGCGCTGAGCCGCGGACCCGAAGGACAGTTCCCCGATGAGCAGGGACACCGTGAACCCGACGCCGCCGAGCACCGCCAGACCGATCAGGTCGGGAATGGCCAGGTCTTTGAGCAGGGTGGAGCGGGTCAACCGGGCGGTGATCAGGGTGGTCGCTGCGATGCCGATCAGCTTGCCGGCCAGCAGGCCGACGGCGATCCCCAGGGTCACGCGCTGGCCCAGCGCCGACGTCAGGCCCTCGATCCCGCCCACCGACACCCCCGCGGCGAAGAATGCGAACAGCGGCACGGCGATCCCCGCCGACAGCGGCCGCAGCCGGCGGTCCAGCCGCTCGGCCACGTCCACGGTGCTGGCCGGTCCTGCCCGCCGCGGGCGCACCGGGACCGTGAAACCCATCAGCACTCCCGCCACGGTGGCGTGCACCCCGGACGCGTGCATCAGCGCCCACCCCGTCACCGCCAAGGGGAGCAGCACCCACCACGCGGTGATCCGGTTCTGCACCACCAGGCCGAACACCGCGATCGGCACCAGCGCCGCCAGCAGGAACCACGGCTGCACGCCGTGGCTGTAGAACAGCGCGATCACGATGATGGCCAACAGGTCGTCCACGACCGCCAGGGTGAGCAGGAAAGTGCGCAGCACCGCGGGAAGGTGCCGGCCGACGACGGCGAGAACGGCCAGCGCGAAGGCGATGTCGGTGGCGGTGGGGATGGCCCATCCGACTTCGGCGCCGGGGTTCCCGGCGTTGATCACCAGGTAGATGACCGCCGGCACGGCCATCCCGCCGACGGCGGCGGCCACCGGAACGGCGGCCCGCCGCGGGTCCCGCAACTCCCCGACCACCAGTTCGCGCTTGAGCTCCAGCCCGGCGAGGAAGAAGAAGAGTGCCAGCAGCCCGTCCGCCGTCCATTGCGCCACCGACAGGTCCAGCCCCAGCGCCGCCGGTCCGAACCGCAGGTCCCGCAGCCGCTGGTACGCGTCGCTGAGAGGGGAGTTGGCCGCGACGATGGCCAGCACCGCCGCCACCACCAGCAAGGCGCCGCCGACGGTCTCGGTGCGCAGCAGGGCGGACAGACGTCCGCGTTCCAGGCGAAGGGATCGGGGGAAGGGCCGGGTCGGCACGGTGGGCGTCCCTTCGGGGTCGACGGCATGGAGCCGACCAGACTTCCCGGCACACCGGGGCCGAGCATACCGGGCCATCCCCGGAAGGGATCAGCCAGCCGACCGATCGCGTTCGGACCGCGCCGCCGCGCTGGGCGGGGATGGGCGGCGCGAAGGGCCACCGCTGGTCGCGATCGCCCAGGCTACCGCCTTGACCGATCAAGGTCCGGACGGACAGCGAGCGCTTCTCAGTCCGAGACCGCGCGTTGCGCGACGACCGAGGCGTAGAACCGCCCGGAGTCCTTGACGGTGCGCCGGCCGGTGGCGTAGTCCACGTGCACCAGCCCGAACCGGGGCGGGTAGCCCATCGCCCATTCCCAATTGTCCAGGAACGACCAGCAGAAGTAGCCGCGGACGTTGGCTCCCTGTTCGATCGCATCGGCGACCGCCGCTAGGTGGCCACGCAAATAGCCGATGCGCGCCTCGTCGTGCACGATGCCGTCGGCCGAGGGCTGCTCGTGATACGCGGCACCGTTCTCGGTGATGTAGATCGGGGGCGATCCGTAGTCCCGGTCGACCCGCAGCAGCAGGTCGGTCAGCGACCGCGGGACGTTCTCGGCACCGATGTCGCTGACGTCGGCGCCGGGTGGCGGCGGCATCACCTTCCAGCCGAACGGGTCACGGTCCGGCCCGGATCCGGACATGATGCGGCGGGTGTAGTAGTTGATGCCCAGGAAGTCGAATCCGGTGGCGATCGCCCGCATGTCGCCGTCGGCGACCATGTCCATCGGGGCGCCGGCGCCGGCGTAGTGCTCGACCATGTCGACCGGGTATCCCCGCCCGGCCAGCGGGTCGAGGTACCAGCGGTTGACGTAGCCGTCCGAACCCCAGGTGGCCGCGGCGTCCTCGGCGGAGTCGGTGTGCGGCTCGTTCGGGATCAGGTTGAGGGTGATGCCGACCCGGCGTGCCGGGTGCGTCGCCCGGATGGCCTGGTGCGCCAGGCCGTGCGCGAGCAGCAGGTGGTGGTTGACGCGCACGGACTCGGCCAGGTCGGCGTGTCCGGGCGCGTGCAGGCCGAGCCGATGACCGCACAGCGCGATGATCCACGGCTCGTTGATGGTGATCCATTCCGGGACCCGGTCGGCGTAGCGCGCGGCGGCGACGGCGGCGAAATCGGCGAACCTGCGGGCGGTGTCGCGGTTCGCCCAGCCCCCGGTCCGCTGCAGCGCGCTGGGCAGGTCCCAGTGGTACAGGGTGGGCAGCGGCCGGATGCCGGCGGCCAGCAGCGCGTCGATCAGCCGGTCGTAGTGGTCCAGGCCGGCTGGCAGGCCCGGGCCGGTGCCGTCGGGTTGGATGCGGGGCCAGGCCAGCGAGAAGCGGTAGGCGTCCACGCCGAGGTCGCGCAGCAGGGTGACGTCGTCCAGGGCACGCCGGTACCCGTCACAGGCGGTGGCGGCGGTGGACCCGTCCTCGATGGCGCCGGGTCTGGTGGCGAAGTCGTCCCAGATGCAACGGCCGCGCCCGTCGGCGTCCAGGCTGCCCTCGATCTGGTAGGCCGATGTCGAGACACCGAACAGGAAGTCGTCCGGGAAGTGCCCGCTCACCATCGTTGTTCATCCTCCGCGTCGGTCATCTCCGGCAGGGTCAGCGCGTCCTCGCAGGCCAGCAGCAGCACGCCGAGGCACCACGAGTGGGACAGGGTCAGCAGCATGCCCTTGGGCTGGAAGCACTCGGTCTGGTAGAAGCGCTCGCTGGCCATGCCCTTGCGGGCGTTGAAGTCTCCGTCCGCTCGGGCGATGAACTGGCGCAGGCAGGCCAGGGTCTCGGCCGCACGGGCCGCGTAGTGCGGGTCCCCGCAGGCACGGGACAGCTCGACCAGTTCGGCGGTGCACATCAACCCGTAGCTGTGCAGGTGCTGGTTGGACGGCGATGCCTGGTCCGCTCCCCTGGTGGCGAACCCGTACTGGCCCAGCAGGGTGCGCTCGTCGAAGGCGGTGTTGTAGCCGTACCGGAACGTCAGCATCCAGTCCGCGCCGTGCCGGGCCAGGCGGAGCCACTCCTGCTCGCCGGTCGCGCGATACAGCGCGAGGTAGGCCAGCACCGCCGCGACACCGTCCTCGGACGTGGGGGCCAGGTCCACATCCTCCGGTGCGCCGCAGAGGGTCTCGGTTCGCACGGCGCCGGCGTAGTACCGGCCGATCGACCGGGCGGCTCGCAGCAGGTCGGGCTGGTCCAGCACCGCCGAGGCCTCGGCGAGTGCGGCCGCCCAGGTCACGCCGGCGGCGCCGGCCCGGCTCAGCACCTCGCCGGTCCGGGCGTGGTACATGCTGCCCGGATTGCCGTCACCGTCGATGTTTCTCGTTGCCAGGTCGAGCGTCCCGCGCAACGCCGCCTCCCAGTCGCGGCGGCTCCGCCCGGCCGCGCGCTCGTCCGCGATGGCTCGGCTGGTGAACAGCGCCGCCTCCGCCAGGGTGCGGGCGTGCAGCCCGTCCGGCTGCGGCGTCCAGCTCTGGGTCCAGCCGCGCTGCAGGCTCCATCGTCCCCAGAACGATCCGCAGGGGGCGAGGTTGGCGCAGATGGTGTCGATCACGTGCTGACCGGCGGTGACGTAGTCCTGGTTGCCCACCCGGCGGCCGTGCCGCGCCAGGGCGTGCGCGTAGGGGATGCCGCTGACCCACGCCACGTGCATCTCCGCCCGGTCGGCCTGGCCCATCGCGTCGCCGCCGATGTCCCGTTCGAAGGCAGCGGTCTCGTACAGCGCCCCGTGCTCGGGGTGGTAGTGCCAGCGGTGCAGGCCGTGCGCGGTCAACTCGGCGGCGCGCGACAGGTCCACCCAGGGGCGTAGGGGGGCGGACGGCGCCGACTCCTGGTGCAGGGCCCGGAGCACGGGGGCGTAGCCGTGCCGGTCCGGGCCCAGGGTGAACAGGTCCACCGTGATCGTGTGCCGCTCCCCCGGCTGCCACCGGTGCGTCTCGGTCAGGCACTGTTCACCGTAGGGCCGGCCACGGTAGCTGGCCGGCTGCTCGGCGTACGGGAACGAGAGCCAGATCCGAGAGCCGGTGTCGTCGTGGGCGAATCCGACGCCCGTCATTCCCAGGGTGGTGCGTTCGCCGGCCGCCAGCGCCACGCCCGCGCGGTCGGTCCAGGCGAATACCGCCGGGGTGGCGCAGCGGTCCGCGCGGAACTCCCAGTGGTCGGAGACCAGCCCGTCCGGGTCCTCGGTGTGCGGTCGGAAGGACGGGAAAACGCGATCGCAGCCGTCCGGCCGGTTCTCGCCGTAGAACAGCCCTGGGATGAGCCAGAACGGCACGCCGGGCCCGGGCACGTCGACGGCGACGACGAACCGGGCGTCGACGGGTCCGGCTGCCGTGCAGGTGATCTCGCAGTCGAACCGGTGGCGCGTCAGCGGGGCCGGGGCCTCTCCCACGGCGGCCGGTACGGGCAGCGGGTGTGCCGCCGGCCGCACGTCGAATCCGGAGGCGGCGCCGGCGGCCACGGATGCGGTGTCTCCGTCCACGGCGACGGCGACGTGCACGCCGGGCGGCAATGCGGATGGTGGCTGCCGGCTCACGCGCGAACCTCCTGGCCGTCGGACGCGAAGGTGACCGTCGGCACGTTGAACCCGTCCATCGCCAGCAGGCGCGACGGGCGCGGTGCGCGGTCCCACCGCACGCTCACTGTCCTCGCCTCCCCCGGCAGCAGGTGGAACCCGCTGTCGCCGGGCACCATCCAGCCCGCTGCGCCATGGGGCCGGCCATCACGCAGCCGGATGAACACCGCGGCGACGGATCCGGTGTTGTGGATGCGGACCCGCCACGGCGCATCGCCCTCGGACCCCTCCACCGAAGCCTCCACGCGGGCCATCGGCAGGGCGAGCAGTTCCGCGAGGTCGGCGGCCGCCGTCACCAGGTACCGGCTTGCCGCGGCGTGCCGTGCACCGGCGGCTTCGGCCCGGACGGTGAGCAGCACCGTCGACGTGCGCGCCGCAGCGAAGGATGTCCACAGGGATCCGGCCGGCATGGCGCGGTCCGGTGTCGCCGCAACCGTGGCGCCGCGGGCGGAGAGTTCGGTGCCGTACAGGTCGTGCGCGCAGGCATTCACGGCGACCGGCGTTCCCGCGCCCGGAGTCGGTGCCACACCGCTGGAGTCCGTCGGGCGAGGGCCATCGCACAGCAGCATCAATTCGGCGCCGAAACCCGGGTATCCGGCGAAGGTTTGGGCGGGCAGTTGCGCGCAGGGCAGCATCGGGCGGTGCGCCTGCGCCACGGCGTGGTAGGCCGGCTTCGGCGCGCCCGTGTGGTCGATCGCACTGGTGCACCACGCGTTGGGGAACGGCTCGTCCAGTTGCCAGACCAGGGTGCCGGCGCACTCGGGCCATCGACGGCGCAACGCCTGCACCGCGTAGCCCAGCCCGTCCGCCTGCAGGAACTGGCTGCAGCGGGACAGCTGCTCGATGTCGCCGATGGCACCGCCGAACGCGGACCGGACCAGGTCCTCGTTGTTCCACCAGCGGCCCAGATGGTCCCACAGCTCGGTGCCGCGCCCGGACAGCACCAGCGCGTCGGCGCCGAGCACGTGCTCCAGGACCCGGGGATATGCCATGCCCTCGGCGCCGAACTCGCTGAGCAATTGGCAGCCGGCCCGGTCGTAGCGGGCGTAGTGCTGCTGCAGGCCCTGATGCTCCCAGGGCCCGTGCACGTCGTGCTGCCGGCCGTCCCGGCCGGGTCCTCCGCCGGCATCCTGACCGGCGTCGACCGGCTTGTTGGAGAACGTCGGCCCGGACGGCGAGGTCGGCAGGAACAGCCGGTCGGGATCGGCGCGGCGCACCACCTCCGCCAGCGCCGCGAGCGCGGGGTGCGTCGCATCCAGGGGTCGGCCTGCCGCGTCGGTCAGCTCGTTGCCACCGCACCAGATCACCAGGCTCGGGTGGTGGTGCCGCTCCCGGACGGCGATGTCCGCCTCGGCGGCCAGCCGCCGGACGAAGCCCGGATCCTCGCTCGGGGTGGAGGCGATGCCCGAGCTGGACTGCACGAACTCCTGCCACACCAGCATCCCCGCCTCGTCGCAGGCGCGGTAGAACTCGTCGGTCTCCAGCAGGCCGCCTCCCCAGACCCGCAGCATGGTGGCCCCCGAGTCCGCGGCCAGCCGCACCAGGTGGCGGATCCTGTCGCCGGGTACGGCGCCGTACGCCAGGTCCGCGGGCACCCAGTTCCAGCCGCGCACCGGCACGGCCACGCCGTTGACCACCGGAATGTACGGCAACGAGCCGGCGTCCGCGCCGTCGGCGCGGCGAAAATCCAGCGTCCGCAGGGCGAACCGCACCTCTCGCCGGTCGCTGACCGTCCCGCCGACCCGCGCCGTGACCGTCGCCCGGTACATCGGCCGGTCGCCGAACCCGTTGGGCCACCACAGCCGCGGGTCGTCCAGCACGAGCTGCACGGACCAGGTCTGGATGCCAGCGCGGTCGGCGCTGGAACCGGCCGGCAGGGTGGTTGCGTCCACGGGTGTGGCGCCGCAGGTCTCGGTCGCGACCGGGGAGCCGTCCGGACCGGTGATGTCCGCCGTGCAGGTGACGGCGCCGGTGTTCTCGCTCGGCCTACCGGGGTCGGTGCGCACCGTGATGGTGACCGCCCAGGCCCCGCTCGCCTCGCTCCCGGGTGGATGGGAGTCCACCCGGAGGTCCCGGATCCGAGCCGGTCCGGTGACGTCCACCAGCGCGGACCGCCAGATGCCCTGGTGCAGCAGGCGTGGACAGAAGTCCCATCCGTAGCTCATCCGGGTCTTGGCGAGGCGGACCCTGTCGGTGCGTCCCACCTGGGGTTCGCTGGCCGGCGCGGGATCCAGTACCACGGCCAGCAGGTGCTCCTCGCCGGCGGTCAGCAGCGGCGTGAGGTCCGCGGTGAACGGGGTGAACTGGCCCTCGTGCCGGCCCAGGTCGATGCCGTCGCAGAACACCCGGCCGGAGTAGTCCACCCCCTGCAGGACCAGCGTGGCGCGCTGGCCGCCCCGGACCGCGGCAGAGAATCCCTTGCGGTACACCAGGGTCCGGTCCGCCAGCCACTCGCACGCGCGGCTGTTCAACCCCCGGTAGGGGTCCGGCACAGCTCCCGCCCGCACCGCATCCGTGACGATGCTGCCGGGCACGGTGCTCTGCCACCAGCGTCGGTCGTCCAACGGGCCGGGCAACTGGGCGCGGTGCTGGCGCCACTCGTCTCCCAGGAACGGCCGTACCAGCCAGCCGCCACCGTCCAGTGACAGCCGGCAGGGTCCGGAAGGGTTCGAGGACCCGGTCATTCGGCGGCCGGTGCGGTACCGGACCATTCGAGCAGGTTCGTCTCGGCGATCGGAGCGGACGGATCTCGTGGCACCAGGATCGTCTTGATCTCGCTGGGTCCGAACTCGAGGCGAAGGCTGCGCTGCAGGAAGGGCAGGTCGATCTCGGCGGTGGTGGACGCGCCGGTCGTCTGGTAGCAGCGCAACACCACGGTGTCCGGGTCGTCCTCCCCGGTCTTGACCACGGTGAGCTGGACGGCACCGGATCGCACCTGCGCGAACGACTGCCACAGCGGCAGGGCGCCCGGGTGGTTGCTGTCCAGGATGGCCAGCGGCGCCGCGTTCAACACCGCCCCGGCGGACGGGCCGTCGGCCCGCTGCCAGGGACCGGCGTGCGGCATCAGGCGGTAGCGCAGCCGCTGGATGCCCTGGTCCTGGAATCGGTGCGGGACACCGGGATCCAGCTCGGCCGGGTCGTGCCAGGCGTAGGCGGGACTGCGCAGAACCATCATGCCGATCTCGGAGCCGGTGACGTCGAAGCTGTACTTGCCGTCGTTGACCAGCGTGAGGCCGGCCTCGTCGTCGGCGATGCGGCCGGACACGTCGACCCAGTTCTGGCTGGGCACCTCCTGCCCCTCGACCGGGCGGACCAGGTGGCCGTAGGGAATCTCGTGGGTGGCGACCGGCCGCGTGAGGGCGGACGGGAAGCGCAGCTTGAGCGCGTGCAGTTGCTCCGCCCAGTCGACCGTCACGGCCACGTCCAGGTACCCGGCGCCGGCGTCCAGGCGTATCTCCTCGATCAGCGTGGAGCGGCCGAACCTGCCGGTCACCCTGATGGACTGGCGGACGGGTCCGTGGTCCACGCGCACCACCGAATCGGGCCGGAAGCCGCCGGCCACGTCGCGGAACGAGCGCACGCCGTGCGACCAGGTGTCCGTCGGGTCGTTCAGCACCACCGCGTGCGGACCGGGCCGGCGGGGCAGCCATTCCATGCCGGTCGCCAGGTCCACCAGGCTGGACAGCCAGCCGGTTGCCGGGTCGACGACTGCCCGCAGGATGCCGTTGTCCAGCACCAGGTCTGCCGGCTCGACCGGTGGCGCATCGACCGGGCCGGAGGCGGGCGAGAACCGGTAGGTGGTGTAGCCCAGGGGTGGCAGGTCGGCGCGGAAGGCGTATCGGCGTCGGCTGGTCACCGATGCCGAGCGGATCTGCTGCACCGGGACGGCGGAACCCGCGGCGTCGGTGACCTCCGCGTCCCCGGGGAAGGCACCGAATTCGAGTTCCACCGTGTCGGTGACGGGGAACGCGTGCGGGTTGAGCACCACCACCGGCACGGATCCGGCCACGCCTCGCTCGCTGGCCGACTCGGCTCCACCGGAGGTGTCGATCTGACGGATGATCGCCTGCACGCAGCGGTTGGTCACCCGCGCGGCGATGGCCGCCGCCTCGCCGTGTTGGTCGCGGGCGTCGTCGTAGGCCTCGGGAAGCGACGTGCCGGGCAGGATGTCGTGGAACTGGTTGAACATCACCTGCTTCCAGGCGTGCTCGAGCTCGGCGCGAGCGTCCGGCAGCGGCGCCAGTCCGGCGGCGACGGTGGCCCACTTCTCCGCCGTCAGGAGCATGTTCTCGCAGCGACGGTTGTTGCGCTTGATCTCCGACTGGGCGGAGTAGCAGCCCACCGAATGCATCTGCAGCTCCCCGGTGTGGCTGCCGAGCAGCGGGTCGGCGGCGGCCGCATCGATATAGCTGCGGGCGGTCGCGGCCGACAGCGGGGGCGTGCCGTCCCGGCCGGCCAGCTCCCGGATCGATTCGATGTTCGCCTTGGTGGGGCCTCCGCCGTGATTGCCGACACCGTAGAAGCACACCAGCGGCCGATCGGCGGACGGTAGCTGCGCCAGCGACTTGACCACCTGGTAGGTCAGGTCGCGGGGTGGCGTGCAGTACTCGTTGGGGATCCGGGCGGCCACCACCGAGGAGCCGTCCGGAGCGGTCCACCGGAAGGCGCCCTCGGGCAGCACCATCTCGTGCGCCTGGGGCCGCAGGAACAGGTAACTGTCGATGCCGGACTTGGCCAGCAGCTGGGGCAGCATTGCGTTGTGCCCGAACGGGTCCGCGTTCAGCCCGACGGTGGCGATCATGCCGAACCGGGAGTGCAGGTACCGCTGGGAGTACAGCGTGTGCCGCACGAAGGATTCGCCCGACGGCAGGTTGCAGTCCGGCTCCACCCACATGCCGCCGGCGAGTTCCCACCGTCCCTCGCGCACCCGTTCGGCGATCTCGGCGAACATGTCGGGGTCGTGCTCCTCGATCCATGCCAGGAACACGATCTGGTCCATGGTGAACACGAACTCGTCGTATTCCGTCATCCGATCCAGGGCCGACCGGAACGTGGCACGCACCTCGGCGTAGCCCTCCGGCCACCGCCAGAGCCAGACCGGATCGATGTGCGCGTTGCCGATCATGTAGATCCGCCTGGCGTTAGGGTCGGGGCGCGCCGCAGCCGCCCGGCCTCGTCGAGCCACGTCTCAATCCTCCCCCGTCGCCCACCGGTCGACGCAGTCGCTGATCAGGTGCAGCAGCACGGTGTGCATCTCCTGGACCCTCGCGGTGGCCCGGGACGGCACCACGAAGGCATGGTGGCACTCGGTGGCCAGGTCGCTGCCACCGGCCCCGGTGAACGCAATGGTGCAGGATCCCGCGTCCCGCCCGGCCCGCAGGCCCTGGACCACGCTCGGCGAGGAACCCGACGTGGTGAACCCCGCCACCATGTCGTCCGGGCCGGCCAGCGCCCGCACCTGCCGGGCAAACGTGTCCTGGTAGGCATAGTCGTTGGCGATGCAGGTGATCACCGAGGGGTCGGTGGCCAGCGACACGGCCGGCAGCGGCCGCCGCTCGCGCAGGTAACGGCCGATCATCTCCCCGGTCAGGTGTTGCGCGTCGGCGGCGGATCCGCCGTTGCCGAAGGTGTACAACACGCCCCCGCGGTCGAACCGCCGGCACATCTCACCGGCGAGTCGCTGCACGGCACCCAGCATGCCGCCGACCGCGTCGAGCGCGGAGCGGTGCTCTGCCAGCGCCTCGCGCAGCGCGGTTCCGATGGCTCCGCCCGGTGCACGCTCGGCCGCCTCGGCGCCCGATCCCCGTCCCGGCCGGCTCATCCGAGCCCTCCTGGCACATGTGTCGCCGGCATGCGATCGAACGCGATCGCCGCGGCACCGAGCACGCCGGCGTGGTCCCGAAGCGCGGTCAGTTCCACTCGGGTGCGCGTGATGGCCGGGCTCATCACGCCGGCGAGCGCGTACCGCCGAACCGGCTCGATCAGCATCCGCCCCGCGCCGGTGACGCCGCCGCCCAACACGACCAGTTCCGGTTCTACGGCATTGATCACCTGTGCCACCAGCCGGCCCAGGATGCGCATCGACTCGTCCCAGATCTCGCCGGCGACCTCGTCGCCGTGCCGGGCCGCCGCCGCCACGTCGGCCGCCGTCACCTGCGTGTCGGCCAGCGACGACACCGCCCCACCGGCCACCGCCTCCGCCGCCCGGGCGCCGATGGATGTCCCGGAGACGTAGGCCTCGGCGCAGCCGAGCTGACCGCAGTTGCATCTGCGACCCTGCCAGTCGACCACCAGGTGCCCGAATTCCACGCCGTTACCAGTGGTTCCGCGATAGGGCCGGCCGTCGAGCACCAGGCCGCCACCGATTCCCGTGCTGACGGTCAGGTAGGCCAGCGACCGTGCATGCCGCCACGGTCCGAACAGGTACTCGCCGAACGCGCCGGCGGTGCCGTCGTTGTCCAGGAAGGCCGGTACCCCGAATCGGGCGACCGTGCGGTCGACGATCGGCACCCTGGTCCATTCCCGCATGCCGGGGGGCGAGAGGATCACGCCGGCCTGCACGTCGAGGGGGCCGCCGCAGCCGATGCCGACGGCGGCCACCTCGCGGTCGGCATCCAGCAGGACCCTGTCGGCCAGCTCGAACAGCCGCGCGATGGTCGCGTCGGGCCCGTCGGGGATCCTGCTCGGGACACGGTCGTAGGCCAGCACTTCGCCCGACGCGGATACCACGCCCGCCGCGAGTTTGGTACCGCCGATGTCCAGTCCGAGGACGGCGTCCCCAGCCTGAGTCAGCGTCATGAAGTTCTCAGCCCTTCCGTCCCTGCGTCGCAATACCCTCCACGAAATACCGCTGGAAGAAGGCGAACACCAGGATCATCGGAATCGTCGACAGCAGCGCTGCCGTGACGATGTACTGGTAGTCGCCCTCGCCGCCTGCTATCGGGTTGAACTTGACGAACAGCGAGTTCAGCCCGATCGGGATGGTGTACAGGCTGGTGTCGTGCAGGTAGATCAGCGGCTTGAGCAGATCGTCCCAGCTGGCCTGGATCTCGAAGATGAATACGATGATGAGGGCCGGCTTGCTCAGCGGCACGGCGATGCGGGTGAACAGCCGCAGGTAGCTGCAGCCGTCCACCCTGGCGGCCTCGAACAGCTCCCTGGGCAGGCCGAGGAAGAATTGCCGCAGCAGGAAGATGTAGAACGGCGACCCGAACAGGTTGGCGCCCCACAGCGGGAGCCGGGTGTCGAGTGCGCCGATGTCCTTCCAGACCAGGAAGACCGGGATCATGGTGACCATTCCGGGCAGCATCATCGACGACAGCACCAAGCCGAAGAGCACGTTGCGGAACGGGAACCGGCAGTAGGCGAAGCCGAAGGCCACCAACGCACTGCTGATCGTGACGCTGCCCGCGGCCAGGATCGCGACCAGCGCGCTGTTGCCGAACCACGTCAGCAGCGGCGCGACGTCCCAGACCTTGGCGAAGTTGTCGAGGGTGGGATCCACCGGGATGAGCCGGTTGTCGAAGACGTGCGAGCGGTGCTTGAACGATGCCGACAGCAGCCAGGCATACGGATACAGGAAGATCCCGGCGAAGAACAGCAGGACGATCCAGTACGGCACCTGCATGATCCTGGCGGTCCTGCTCTTCGGGCCGCCAGACTTGGATGCGTTGCGGTGTACCGGTGGCGTCGTCGACGTGGTCGCCACGGCTCCGGCAGCGGTCATGAACGCTCACCGCCTTCGTAGTAGACGAACTTGTTGCCCACCTTCACCTGGATGGCGGTGATGATCATGATGATGATGAACAGCAGCCAGGCCAGCGCCGAGGCGTAGCCCATCTTCAGCTGCTGGAACGCCTGCTGGAACAGGTACAGGACATAGAACAGCGACGCGCTGCTGGCCGACGTGGAGTAGCCGGGATTGCCGAACAGCACGAAGATCTTGTCGAACAGTTGCATGGCGGCGATCGTCAGAACGATCACCTGGAAGAACACCGCGCCGGAGATCATCGGAAGCGTGACGCTGCGGAACTGCCGCCACGCCGAGGCACCGTCCAGCGCCGCGGCCTCGTAGAGGTCCTTCGGCACGCTCTTCAGCGCTGCCAGGAAGATGACGATCGCGCCGCCCAGGCCCCACAGGCTCATCACCACGATGCTCGGCTTGATCCAGCTCGGGTCGGTCAGCCACTGCGGACCCTGGATCCCGATCAGGGCCAGCCCCTCGTTGATCAGCCCGTAATTCCCGTTGAGCAGCAGGCTGAACAACACCGCGACGGCCACGCCGGGTGTCATCACCGGCAGGTAGTACACGGTGCGGAAGAAGCCCGCCCCCTGGGACAGGCGATTGAGCAGCATCGCCAGCCCCAGCGATACCACGATGGCGCAGGGCACGAACATCACCGCGTAGATGAAGGTGTTCGCCAGGGCGGTGGCCACCCTGGGATCGGAAATCATCCGTTGGTAATTCCGGAATCCGGTGAATTCGGGAGGCGAGATGAGCGTGTACTTGGTGAACGACAGGTACAGGCTCCACAGCATCGGCCCGAGGGTGAACACGCAGAAGCCGACGATCCACGGACTGATGAACAGCACCGCCGCCCGAACCTCGCGCTTGTCGAAGCGCCGCGCTCGCCGAGGGCCCGTGGTGTCCACCATCTGACTCACGGCGGTCGAGTGGACGAGAGACAGGATGACCACCGGCAGGACCAGGAACAGCAGCCCCATCGCGATCATGCCGACGACGGTTCCTACGGTCGGGATGGAGAGCATGCCGGTCGTGCCCGAGTTCCGCCAGATCTGCACCTCCCAGACCAGCCCGACGACGAACGACAGCGCCCCGCCGACCACGAGCGTCGAGTCCCGGCCTGAGACCAACTGGGTCCCGCCGAGCGCCAGCAGCACGGCACAGACGATGTCGGCGGCGGCCATCACGAACCACAGCGCCGAACCGCCGTTCACCGCCCCCAACACGACCAGTACCGCGGCGATCGCCAGGATGGCCGCCTGCAGGTAGGCCAAACCCAGGGCCACGGTGGCGAGCCGCGGCCGGTGCTCGCTGGCCTCCTGGCGCGACAGTTGCAACATGCTCATCGGTGCCACCGCCCATCGCAGTCAACGGGAACGTGGTCGGCTACGCACACCGAACCGCGGATGCGCGCGCCCCCACCGGATCGAGGGCAGCGGCGCGGCGCCCTGTGGTGCCGCGCCGCTGCTCCGGTTCGTGCCATTGACGGCGGGCGCTCAGCCCGTCGCGTCCTGGAAGGCGGTCATCGCCGTCTGCTGTGCCGCGTCCAGGGCGGCCTTGGGGTCCTTGCCTCCCAACGCATCCGTGACCGCCTGCTGGTATGCCTGCTGGATCTGCTGCCCTGCGGGCGACGGCGGAATCATCTTGGCGTAGTCCAGCGAGTCGTAGAAGACGCCGATGGCCTTGTCCAGCGCCTTGTTGTCCGACGGCTTGACGTACTTCTCACGCATGGCTTCGTTCGCCGGCTTGTTGGCACTGAAGATGCCGGTGAAGACGCTCTTGTCCTTCTCCACCTTGGCCTCCCGCGCCGCGCCGGCCGCCATCCAGGCGTCCTTAGAGGTCAGCAGCTTCATGACCTCGCACATGCCACCCACGTTGGGCGATCCCTTCGGAATGGCCAGCGCCGATCCGGACTCGAAGGTCAGCGGGCTGCCGTCCTTGGCCTTGAACGGGATCACGGAGAAGTTCACCTTGTCGCCGAACCCGGCCAGCACGTTCGCGTACCACTGCTCGTAGGGCATCACGCCGATCTGGTTCTTGGCG
>JBIQML010000005.1:0-28810 GCA_044463405.1 Nakamurella lactea
AGCTTGCCGGCCAGCGCCAGGGCCGGCTGGCCCAGCGCCACCCCGTCCAGCGCCAAGGGCCTGGCCTTCTCCAACTTCTTCAACTCGTCCCAGCGCGCCTGCTGGTCGACGGGGGTCAACGCCTCGCGCTGCTCCGGGCTGCCGAACACGTTGGGGTGCCGCCTGGTGAGCTTGTCCACCAGTTCGGCGGCGACGTCGTCGATGTCGAAGCCGCCATCCTCGCGGGGTCTCTCGGCCGCGATGCGGGAGTGGAACAGCACTTGCAGCAGCACGTCGCCGAGTTCCTCGCGCATGGCGTCGAGGTCGCCGTCCTCCACGGCCTGCACGAGCTCGTAGCACTCCTCCACCAGGTAGCGCAGCAGCGTCTCGTGGGTCTGACTGGCATCCCACGGGCAGCCGCCCGGGGAGCGCAGTCGGTCCATCAGGGCGACGGCGTCCAGCAGCGCGCCGCCGGTCGCCCGAGCGCCGCCGTCGGACGCATGGCTGGTGGCCGCGCCACCGCCCGAGGGCTCCGTCACCGCCGCGTCGTCACCGTCACCGTCACCTGATGAACCCATGCCCTTACAGGCCGTCGTTGCCCGCGATCACCTGCAACGTCTCCGGGTCCCACTGCCCGAAGCGGGGGTTGATCGTGACGTCCTTGGCGGCGGGGTACTTGCTCAGCAGCAGCGAGGCCAGCACCATGAAGGCTTCGAGGCCCTGGGCCGACTGCACGGTGCTCTTGGTGAGCTTGGCCGGCTCCTCGGCGCGCTTGGTCACCCTGGCCACGAAGTAGCTGTCGCTTCCGTTGTAGATCACCAGGATCGCGCCCTCCGGCGCCGAGAAGACGCCGGCCGTGGCGTTCTGCGGGTTGGCGAGCAGCGACTCCTGCTGCGGGGGCATCTGGCCGGTGGCGCGGGCCGCGGCCGCATCCGCGTCCATGGCCGCAGGGTCCTTCAGGTACCGGCTGCGGGCGGCGATGGCGGCGTCACGGTCGGGCACCGACACCAGGTCCAGGGTGACGGTGACGTTGGTGACGTCCACCCCGGCTGAGGGCATCGCGTCGACCAGCTTCTGCAGCACCAGGTAGTCGTAGATCCCGTCGCGCGCCGCGTCGGCCGGCACGCCGAGAACCGGGGCGACCGCGCTGGCCCCGCCCTGCTGTGAGATGAAGTCGTTGACCTGCTTGTCGGTCACGGTGATGTGCTCGGCCTTGGCGGCGGCCAACACGAGCTGGTGCCGGACGATGTCGTTGACCTGGAACTGGTTGTACAGGACCCGCGATCCCGGACTGTCCGTCGTGTTGTCCTTGTTCTCGGCGATGTAGGCGTCGGTCCTGGCCTGCACGGTCTGCTCGGAGAACCGCTGCCCGTCGACGACGGCCCCCGCGCCCGGCGCCGTACCGCAACTCGCCAGCAGTAGGGACGCCCCGGCCAGGGCGGCGACCCAGCGCGCAGGGCGGTGACGCAGCCTCGAACGGGCCTCGCGAACGTCGTGAACTACCGTCACCGGCTCACTCCCCTGGGTCGACCTGGACCAACGCGCCGAACGGCCCGCCGGGAGCACGTCCGTGCCGGTCAAGCCTGCCACAGCCGCAGGCCGGCCCGCGCACGACCTCACCCGGCGGCCGCGTGCAGCCGGCTCAGCTCGGCCAGTAGCCGGGTGTTCTCCGAGTCGGGCGGCTCGTCGGGGTCGCGCCGGGCCTCGACCAGCGCCCGCATCCAGTCGATGGCCTCGGGATCGGCCCGGTGCACGATCGGGGCGCCGAACGTGATCTGTGCCGTCAGCCCGGCGTACAACAGGTCGGCCCCGGGCGGCGCGAACCCGGCGTCCTCCCAGTCGATCACGCGCACCCGCCCGCCGCGCTCGGTGCGCAGGTTCCAGGGAGACAGGTCGCCGTGGCTGCCGGTCCAGTGCGGCGGCGTGCCGTCCGGCCTGGGCAGCGACTCGGTGAGGATCTGCGATATCTCCTGCAGCACGCGCAGCCGGACGCCCGCCGCTCGGAGCGCGCCCAGCGGGTAGTTCGGCCCCGACTCCACGGCGAGCCAGCCCCAACCGTGGGCCCGGCCGTGGGCCAGCGGCCTGGCCACCCGGAACGTCTCGGGACCCGCGGAGTGCACCGCCGCCATCACGTCGTGCTCGTGGACGGTCCGGTGGGGGTCCGGGGAGACCCGGACGAAGGCGAGACCACGATCGCGGCGCAGCAGCAGCAGCGCGAACCCGTGCCGCCCGGGCTGGGGCCGCCGATACAGCACCTCGTCGTCCCAGTCGCCGACCGCATCGCCGACGTCGCGTCGCAGCGCACCCCAGTCCGCCGTCGACATCGGCTGCGGCTCGGGAACGCGACGACCGGGGATGATCCGCGGTCCCGCCGCCATCACCGCCAGCGCCGCGGCGCGCTGCGCCAGCAGCGGCACCCGCTGGCACGCGGAGTACATGGACAGCGCCGCCACCGCCGCCCGCCGGCCGGAGGGCGGAATGCCGATGTGCGCCAGGCCCGGCGCCCGGATCACCGAGCGCATCGGCAGCCGGCTGACACTGCTCACTTCCACGGCAACGACCGCCCGAGCATCTCCTCCAATCCCCCGATCCCGGGGGCAAAGGTGCGTCGCAAATCGTCGCGCGTCGCGGGAACCATGCCGGCACCGGCCGCCGCGTTGCGGTGCTCGCCCACCAGTGCGGTGCCCCGCGCGGTACCGAGGAAGTCCGCGACCTGGTTGAGCGCCGCCGTCGGATCGGCGTAGTACTCCTCGCTGACCAGCACGAGCAGGTTGTCCCGGCCGTACCGCTCGATCCACGGTCGGAGCGCCTGCGCGTAGTGGCTCTGGGCCACGTAGGACTGCTGCTCGTGCGCATAGCTGTAGTAGCCCGGGTCGCTGCGCAGCCGCTCCTCCTCGCCCGCCAGCCGCTCGGGCTCCGCCGCGAGGGCCGCCGCGAAGTCCAGCGGCTCGGCGTCACCGCGGCGCCGCTCCTTCCAGTGCGAATAGGTGCGCTCCACCGGGTCCCGCAGCAGGGCGATCAGCTTGACGTTCGGCAGCATGGCGGCCGCCCGCTGAGCCGCCAGCGGGTGGAACAGGTAGTACGGGGATGCCTCGCCCACCAGGACACTGCCGCCGCTGCGCCGCGCTGCCCGCAGCCGCGCCCCCCGCGTGGGCAGATAGGAGCGGTACCAGTTCTCGCCCCGTTGGTAGTTGGAGTCGAAGAAGTGGATGCCCTTGGTCTCGTTGGCCTTGGGCAGCCACCTTGCCGAGGGGAACAGCGTCGTCACCCGGGGCAGCTTGAGGATGTCGTAGTACAGGGAGGTGGTGCCGCCGCGCTTGGTGCCGATCACCAGGAAGTCCGGACCCGGCCGGAACCGCGCCGTGGCCGCGCCCGCCACCCGGAACGCCTGGCTGCCGATCCGCTTGACCAGCGCGCCCGCGTCGCTGACGCCCATGTCTGCCAAACCTCCACAGCCGATCCCGGAATGCCGGCGCACACGAGCCCGCACCCCTCCAGATTGTCCCCGATGCGTGCATTCCTGCTACCCGAGGAACGGGGCCGACGCCGGTCTCGCAGTCAGTACGCGCCCGACGACGACACGACGGCCTTGGCGGTCTTCCACAGGATCACCAGATCCGCCGTCACCGACCAGTTTTCCACGTAGTAGACGTCCAGCCGAACCGTGTCGTCCCACGACAGGTCCGAACGGCCCGAGACCTGCCACAGGCCGGTCATGCCGGGCTTGACCAGCAGCCGCCGCCGTGCCTCGTCGCCGTAGATCTCCACCTCGGACATCAACGGCGGCCGCGGGCCGACCAGGCTCATGGTGCCGCGGACCACGTTGATCAGCTGGGGCAGCTCGTCGATGGAGTACCGGCGGATGAACCGGCCGACGCGGGTGATCCGCGGATCGTTGCGCACCTTGAACATCACGTCGTTGCCGGCGTCGCGGTGCTGCTTGGCCAGCTCGGCCAGCCGGGCCTCGGCGTCGACCACCATCGACCGAAACTTGATCATGGCGAACGGGTGTCCGCGCAGGCCGGCGCGGCTCTGCCGGAAGAACACCGGACCTGGGCTGGACACCTTGATGGCGATGGCCGTGGCGGCGAACACCGGCGAGAACAGCACCAGCAGCAGGCTGGCGAGCACGACGTCGAAGGTCCGCTTCAGCAGGCGGTTCGCCTGGTGGTAGCCGGGCCGATCGACGTGGATCAGCGGCAACCCGGCGACCGGCTGGGTGTGCACCCGCGGCCCGGCGATGTTGGTCAGCGCCGGCGCCAGCATCAACTCCGTGCCGGTGCCCTCCAGGTCCCATCCGAGCTGGCGGACGGCCCCCGACCCGAACGCGCTGCTGGCCGTCACCGCGATGGCGTCCACCGAGGATCGGGCGGCGATGTCGGCGACCTCGCTCAGATCGCCGATGACGGGCACCGAGACCTGGTCCGTGTCGGTGTGCGGGACGCAGGCCGCGACCACCCGGTAGCCGCACAGCGGCGACCGCGCCAGGTTCGAAACCAGGTCGTTGACGGTCAGCGCGTCGCCCACCACCAGCACCTTGGTCATCATCTCGCCGCGCACCCTGAGGCGGTGCAACCAGCGGCGCCAGGCGAAGCGCGTCACCAGGATGGCGCCAAGCCCGGCCGGCATCATGATCAGGACGTACGCGCGCGGCAGATCCAGGTCGAACATGAAGGAGCAGATGGCGACCATGCCGAACAGCAGCACCGACGCCTGAACGACCCGCTTGTACTCCCGCGGGCCCTGGCCGATCATCCGAGCGTCCCTGCTGCCGGACACCTCCAGCGCGAGCAGCCACAGGGCGCCCAGGCCCACGGTCAGCCCGACGAATCCCGGCCAGTCGAGGTGCCTTCCCGCGGCCTCACCGGGGTGCGCGAGCAGCACGCCGGCACCGGCCCAGCAGATCGACGCCAGATCGGTGACGGCGAGCCGCCTGGCGAACCGGCTGCCCCAGGAGCCCGGCCGGTTCGCCAGCGCCTCCGCGTGGCGGGCCGCGACGCGACCGCGGCGGCGGCCAGCCGCTGAGGCGATCGACATGCGAGACTCCCGCCCGGTAGCAATAAGTGATGGTCTCTCCCCCGAAGAGCTAGTAGTCACTCTAACGGGGACCGAACGCTCAGTACACCTTCACTGTGTGTTATCACCCGTCCGAGTGATCATTCGGGACGGATAGCGGTCCGGTCGGCATACTTCATGCCAGCAGGGAGATCATGATCGGACGGAGCACAGCGGTGGCGGACGAGACGTTCCGAGTCTTGGTGGTGTGCACGGCCAACCTGTGCCGGTCGCCGATGGCGGAGTACCTGCTGCGCAGCGAACTCAGCCACCGATGGCCTGCAGGCGCCAAGACCTGGGCCATCGGATCCGCTGGCATTCACGCGGAGTCGGGCGCGCCGATCCATCCGCGTGCCGGCAAGGCGCTGGGACGGCGGAACATCGACACCTCGGAGTTCCGGTCCCGGCGGGGCAGCCAGGCCGCGGTCGAGGAGGCGGACCTGATCTTGACGGCCACCCGCGAGCATCGTTCGGCCGTGGTCACCCTGGTGCCCGCGGCGGTGCGGCGGACGTTCACTCTCGGTCAGTTCGCGCGGATGGCGTCCGCCGTCACCCACATGGGGGGCTGGAACCCCGGCGAGTTCCCGGACGGCGCCACGGCGGGCCGTGCCCTGCTGGAGCAGTCCGTGGTGGCGCGCTCCACCCTGCAACCGATCGACCCGTCCCGGGAGGACGTTGCCGACCCGATCGGGCGCCGGATGAGGGCGTTCCGGCGATGTGCCGATCGGCTGGCCGAACTGGCCGCGGACATGATGTCCCCGCTGTCCGGAGCCGGCGGACGCTGAGTCGGCTATCGGTCACCCGGGGAGCGGCGGCCGATCGGTCAGCGATCGGACTCGTGCGCGGCGGTGACGGAGTCCTCCTGCCGCGACCCCGCGCCGTCGGACACTTCCGAGGCGGCCCGATCGTGCCGACCGTCCACTCGATCCTCCGTCGAGGACTGCGGGGTCCTGTCGGACGCGTGTGAACGATCCGTCGCGGCCAGCGACAGCGGGTGCGCGGCGTCGCTCGGGTCGTAGGAGTAGCCGTCGTAGGCCAGATAGGCGTCGGTGCCCTTCATCGGGGCCATGTTCAACACGCACCCGAGAATCCGCGCATCCACCGACACCAGGGTGTTGATGGCCGTGGCGACCTGGGTCCGCTTGGTCTTGCCGTAACGCACCACCAGCACGGCACCGTCGGCCTGCACGGCGGCAACCGCGGCGTCCGTCACCGGAAGCAGCGGCGGGGTGTCCAGAACGATGGTGTCGAACTTGCCCCGTAGCTGCCGGAGTAGTTCGGCCATGGCCTGCGAACCCAGCAACTCCGACGGGTTGGGCGGGATGGACCCGCTCGGCAGGACCGTCAGCCCACCCCGACCCCAGGTCTGCAGCACCTCGTCGACGGAAACCTGACCGGCGAGCACGTTGGTCAGTCCCACGGCTCGTTCGATGCCCAGATAGTCGGCGACCCTGGGCCGTCGCAGGTCCGCCTCGATCAGCAGGACCTTTTGGCCGGTCTCGGCGAAGATCACCGCCAGGTTGGTGGCCGTGGTGGATTTGCCCTCGCCCGGCACCGACGAGGTCACCACGAGTACGTGCGCGGGCCGTTCCACGTCGATGAACTGCAGGTTGGTGCGAAGTTGCCGGAATGCCTCGGCCCGAACGGACTTCGCGTGGTCGTCGACCACCAGTGGCGCCTTCTTGGCCTTGGAGTCCCGGCCGATGCTGCCGAGCACGGCGTGGCCGGTCAGGGTGCGGAGCCGGGAGGGCGTCCGAACGGTCGTGTCCAGCAATTCGCGCAGGATGGCTGCCGCTGCGCCTACCACCAGTCCGCCGACGACCCCCAGGGCCAGGTCCAGCTTCTTCCGCGGCGCCACGGGGTTGGGGTTGAGCCAGGGGCCGGAGGTCACCTGAAGCTCGACCGTCGAGTCGATGTCCCCGATCATCTTGACGAACTGGGTCGATATGGAGGTGGCGATGGTCAGCGCTCGCTTGGGCGAGGTGCTGGTGACGGTAGCCGTCAGCAACACCGTGTTGAGCGGGGACTTCGCGGAGATGGAATCGGCGACATCGCTCGGGGACTCGTCGATCTGGGTATCGGCCACGATGAGCTTCGCCAGCCGATCGCTCGACATCAACTCCACGTAGGACGCCACGCGCTGCTGGGCGTACTGGTCGCTCTGCAGCGGGTTGACCCCCTGCACCTGGGCGGTGTTGACGAAGAACGTGACGTTGGCGGCGTAGGTCGGCGGCGTCTTGACGATCAGGGCTATCGCGGCACAGGCACCCAGGATGGTCGCGATCACGACCATCCACCACCCCTTGCGGATGGCTCGCAGAGACTCTCTCAGATCCAACGCGGTGCCCCTCTGGCCGTCGGCTGGCGGGCAGGTACGACCGCCAGGTCAAGTATCACCCGCCGCGGTCACTCACCTTACCGACGCGGCCTGCCGAGCAAATCGGCGTGATGATCCCGCGGGTGTCCGCTCGGCGGGATCCGTTACGGCACCACCGGGCGATCGTGGACCGCGCAACGGTGGTCGACGGCCCGACGAGGATCAGGTGTGGCGCGGACCCCGTCGCAGCGCGCGCCGCGCGCCGACCACGACCAGCGCGGCGCCCAGCAACACCACCAGCGCGGCGATCGCCGCGATCAGCGTGAGGTTGGCCGACACACCCGTGTAGGCCAGGCCGCCGGACGACGGCGCCGACGGCACGCTGGTGGGGGGCACCACGGCGCTGCTCGACGACGGGGCGATGCTGCTGTTGGTGTCCAGCACCTCGATGGGGCTGGTCACCGGAGGCGCCGGGTACTGGGTCGACGACACCACGGGTGCGGGGTAGCCGGTGTCTGCCAACGCCACCGACGGCGCGGCGACCGCCACGGCGCCCGCGAGCGCCACTGCACATGCGAACCTGCGAAACATGGGAACCCCTGATGCGCCGAAAACTTGGACCTTGCGAGTGATCGTATCAGCTGATGACCCCCGGTTCTTGCAATCAGTAACTGTTCAGAGGCGAATTTCATCCGTACGAGTGACAGTCGAATGCTTCGGTCCGTCCAATATCACGGTCTCTGTCACCGTCCGGATACGGCGCGGCGCGCACCGTCGCCGGCGGTTCGGCACGCCGGATAAGGCGGGACCGTCACCGGCCAGGTACTCACCCCCGGGGTGACGGTGACCACCGGCTGGACCGTCTCTCCGGACGAGACCCCGGAGGGGCGCGGCGCGGCCACGACCGCCACCACGGTGGTCTGCTGACCGGGCGAGAGGTCCACCGTCATCATGGACACCGGCCGACCGTGGTCCTCCCCCTTCCGGACCGGGACCGGCCGGCCCCCCTCGGTGACGCTGGACACCGATCCCCCTTCCGGCGCCAGCACCATCACGTTGGTGCGCAGCACGTACGGAGTGCCCGGCATGGCGAGGCCGAGGACGTAATCGGGAAGCCCGGTGTCCGGCGCGGTGTAGCGCATGGTGATGGTGACGGTCAGGTCTCGAGATCCGGATTCCACGCACGATCCGGGTGCCACGTTGACCTTCCCGTCCAGGTAGTAGCCGAGCTTGGCGCCGGTGCCGTCGTTGAAGAACACTCCCACCCGGGGGGCGGCATCGTTCGACGATGCGATCCGCCCGGCGAGGCTGGTGGGCGAGAGGTCCTTCTCCTCGTCGGAATGCGCGCTCCAGATCAGCAGCCGGCGCTGCGCGGCGGCCTTCTGCAGACCGTGCAGCATCGCGTGCGGATCCGACCCGCCGGACATGATGGCGGCGAACACCGCCTGGGTGGCGTGGGCGAGGAACGCGTCCCGGGCGGATGCGTCCGAGCCCTCGGGGAACATGGCGTACGCCTTCGACAGCAGCACGCGGACGACGTTGTCGGAGGTAAGATGGATGCCGTGCCCGACGTCGATCGGCGCGTGCCCGGCCAGCAGGTAGGACACCGCGACCGGGTCGAACGCGACGACGCCGTCGACGGAGCGCCCGGTGCGCTGCTGGTACATGGTGGCGAAGGTGGACGCGGCGGTCGGGAAGTCGGGGGTGAAGTTGACGTCCATCGGCGAGGTGACGCGCAGATCGGTGTATAGGTCACGCAACTGGGGGCTCTGCTGGACCACCGGCGCGTCGAAGGTTCCGATGTCGCGGCTCGAGGCGCCCTGGCTGACGATCGAGATCTTGCCCCCGTCGACCCGTACCAGGACGTAGGAGCCGAAGATTCCGCCGGTGGCGCGAAGCTCAGCCGGGTTCTGGAACACCACCAGGTACGTCCTAGCCCCGTCGGAGCCGAGCATCTCGGGCATCAGGCGACCCACCCGTGCTCCGGTCGCCGTCAGCGAGGATGCGTGATCCAGCTTCTGCCACAGATCAAGAACGGCCTGGTTCACCGGGTCGATCAGGTCGCCTCGGTTGATGGCGGCCATCCTGGCGCGCCCCGCATTCACCGCCGCGTCTGCTGCCTGCAGCGCCGAGGACACCCGCTTGATCGGCGCGAGGTCGATGGCTCCGTTCTGCGGAGTCAGTGCGCTTCCACCGGCGATCTTGGCGATATCGAGCAGCGACGGGACGGTGTCCTGCGCGAGCTCATCGACCGTGACGGCCATCGACCGTACCGCCGCCAGGTTCGGGCCGATCCATGGCAGGTGGGAGGCCAATCCGTACAAGGGATCCGACACCGCGCCGCGACCCGCCGACGCCTGGTCCTGCAATTCACCGACCAGGTTGCGCACCGACGCAGCATCGACCGCGGTGACGTCCTCGACCTTGCTCTCGATCTGCGAGACCAGCGCGGCGGAGGACTGCAGGTGCTGGTAGGCCTGGTATGCACGCCACGCCACCCACCCCGCGAACACCAGCACCAGCACCCCGACGGCGGCTGTGGTGAGGCCGGTGATCCTGCGCCACCGGCGACGCTTTCGCCGCTGCGCCAATCGCTCCTGCCGAGAGCGACGCGGTGCGAAATGGACCGGATTCTCCGGCCGCGAAGGATCATCGGTCGACGGGGACGCGGCGACGCCGCCGTGGCCATGAACGTCGAGGTCACCATCGCACGTCTCGGTCGCATCCGCATCGACGGTCGGATCGTCCGGCCGCCCGGCGCCCTTCGTGTGCTCGTCGCCGTCCGCAGGGGGCTGTTCGCTCACCGTCCACGCCGCCCAATCGCCTGGAGCGCGAACCTCAGGACAAAGCGAAGGTCACGGTGCACCGACGGAACCAGCAGGTACATCGCGCCGAGGTACACCAGCGAACCCAGCAGCCCGGCCACCACGGTTCCGATGGCGGACCAGCCGAGCAGCCCGACCGCCCAACCGATCAGGCCGCACGGGACATTGACGACGATCACGATCCGAAGGATATTGACGAGCACGCGCCGAGGATCGATGGCGGCAGCGCGCGCCGACCACATCAGTGCCACAACCCACTGCAGGCAGTATGCAACCGCACTTCCGCCGGCGACTCCGACCGCACCCCACGGGAGGCCGGCAAGGATGCAGACGATCATCAGTGGGCTCATCAGCATGGACATCTTCAATTGCGCCCCAGCGCGATCGACTGCCAGGAAGAGCCAGAACGCGATCTGCTCCGTTGCTCGGAACACCCCGCCGATCGCAAGAACCATGAAGATGGGGACGACGGGCGACCACTCGGGCCCCAGCAGCAGCAGAATCAGCGAGGGCGAGAGGCCCGCCGCCAGCGCGAAGAGTGTCGCCATGCCATATCCGACGACTACCTGCGCTTTGAGGACGTAGTGTTCGAGGGTCGGCTTGTTCTCGTGCACTCGGGAGAGTGTTGGCAATGCCACCTGCATCATCGGTGCATTGATCTGCGTCAGCGGTGTCACCAGTAGTCTGAAGGCGCGATCGTAATAGCCAAGCGGCACGGAGCCCCACGCCATGCCGATCGCGACGCTGTCGACGTTGCTCGTGGCATAGGAAAGCAGTTTGGTCCCGAAGAGAGCAGCTCCGAACCTGATGAACTTTCGGATCGAGGTGTGCCGGTGTGGCAGGCCTGGTATCCACCTGGCCGCCAGCGCGGAGAGCAGGAGGAACAGCAACAGGTTGACCAGGCGCTGAGCCGCCAGCGCCCAGTATTCGGTGCCCATCAGGGCCAGGACCAGGGCGACCAGGAGCGCCACGGTCGGGCTGACGACTCGGGTCACGGTGAGCGCCGTGAACTTGAGACGACGAGTCAGGTCCGCGCGATACTGGGTCGCCATGCCGCTCAGGGCGAAACTCGGGGCCAGCACCATCACGACGGATGGAACCCGAGGGTCGTCGTACATCAACCCGATCAGCGGCGCCGCCGCGATCACCACCCCTGTAACGGCCACACCAAGGGCGGTGTTGAGCCAGAAGAGGTTGTCCCGCTCCGCGTCGGTCACGTGTTCGGCACGAATCGCTGCGGCGGACAGGCCGAAGTCCCGAATCAGTTCGCTGACTCCGATAACCGCCACGACCATTGCGATCAGTCCGAAGTCACCGGGCAGGATGAGCCGTGCCAGGACGACAACGCTGGCAGTCTGCAGAACGAACGAATATGCCTGGCCCGCTACAGTGACGCCCGCACCCCGGGCAGCCGTGACACCGAGCGCCCTGACCTCGGCGCTCATCCGGATTCGGCTTTGCTGTTCGAGGAACCACCCGCTGCATGGACCGATGTCGCCGACACCGGCTGCGCGGCCTTGCGTGCGTACTCGGCGTACACGTATCCGAATGCGCCGGCCAACATGCCCGCTCCCCGCGCGGCGGTGCGCACACCACGGGCGCTGTGTCGGCGGCTCCGAATCGCGACACCCCACAGGCTGCGGAGACCACCCGCTGCAATGCGGACCATCCCATGCAAGGCATACCGAGCCCGCGTCGCTGCCTTGGACCGGGTCGAATCAGCCAACATGAGGTCGACTCGAGGCTTGGTGTTCCCCAGCCGGAACGCTCGAAGGATCACCCACCGTCGATTCGCCCGGGACTGCGGTACCTGATCGACGACCTCTGCCTCGTCACACCAGACGATCGTTCCGCCGCTCTTCACCAATTGCTTGGTGAAGAGGCTGTCCTCGCCACCGGTCAGTCCGAGCCGCCCGTCGAACCGGAGCCCCATCGTCCGTACCACGGCAAGATCAAGCAGTAAGTTGTTGCTGGGAGCCTCACCCATGTGGGTTCCACTCTTATTCCGGCGCCGTATGAAGAATTCCCCCGAGACGATCCAGGGATCCGGTGTGCTCTCGAATTCGTGGCGCACAGGCCCGACCACCGCGGTCGGTCGAAGATCGCAGTAGATCGTCATCAGCCTACTCAGCCACCCCTCTGAGGGCACCTCGTCGTCATCGATGAAGACCAGCACGTCCCCGTCCGCTTCATCGAGAGCCCTGTTTCGCGCGGCTGAAATGCCGGGTCGAGGCTCATGTACGTACTGGATCGCCGGGGTGACCGATCGCGACGCGAGATCGCTGACGATCGGTTCGGCGCCACCCTCGGGGTCGTTGTCGACGATCAAGAGTTCAGAGTGCGGGTAGTCGATGCATGCTCGATTCAGCTCAGCGATCGACGCGGGCAGTAGGTGCTCACGCCGGAAAGTCAGCATCGCCACTGTGACGCGCAGATCCGCCCCGGGCGTATCGGGGTCGCTGCGGTTCGGCGCGGTCATACTCGTATTTCCCCCCCAGTGCGATCACCACGTGATTCTCGCTGGATGCTGCGAGGCGCATCGGGCACCCCTGGAATGCTCCTCGCAGGTTCGACGCCTGACGCCATTCGGGAGCCCGTGCTGCGCCCACCGGGTCGATCGTGGTTATCGCGCGAAAAGAGCACAATTCCCAACGGGACAAGTACCGCCGGGATCATCAACGTGTTATCCACTGTCGGGAAGGACACTTCGAGGGCGAACGTGCCTGCCAGCGCAACGTAAAACACCACTCCAAAAGCAGAGCCGGATGCCGCCTGGCGCACTGAATATGCCGCCCCGAGCCACAGCAGTAGTCCCGAGACGATCACGTAGCAGAGTCCGCCCGTCACCAGAGACTGAACAAGCTGGTTATGTCCCTGAAACGCGGAACCCGCGATGGCGCCCGACGTCTGCGCGATGTCTCGATACCAGCTTGATCCTTGTCCGAACCACGGATCCAATTGCCAATACGGCAAGCTGGCCTGCCAGATGAAACTTCGATTGGTGAATGCCGTGGGTTCGGTGGGCAGAAGGGGAAGGGCACACACGACACCCATCGAGAGCACGATCGCAAGGCCTCCGAGCGCCTTCCGAGCCCGCGGGGAGGTGACGACGGCCAGCACAATCGCGATCGTGCATGCCGCTGCTGCTGCGTACAGCGATGTCCGCGACGCCGACCAGACGATGGCAAAGACGGTCAACGCAATGCCGGCGACACGCCACTTGGCCCGCGGAATGAGGAACACGGCCGGCAGACCGAGCACCAGGAACTTCCCGAGGCTGTTCGGTTGTGTCAAGAACCCGATCAGCAGACCCCACGGCAGGACCTCCTTGTCGGCCGAGACAACATCACCACCTATCGACCGGAAGATGGCCGATGGTGGATCGACCATCGCCATCGCAATCGACAGACCAGCCGCAAGGGCGGTGAGATAGCCGAGCGTGCTCAAGCACCTGAGTCTCGGTTGCAGCGTCCACAGCGCGATGGCGACAAGCGGAACCAGCAGCGCCGCCTGAGAGGGATGGCCGGTGATGTACCAGTCGCGGATGACCATGTACACCCACGGGGCCAGCATCGCAATCAGAGGCAATATCCGCAGGTGGCGGGCCCTCCGCGCGGAGGCGACCAGCAGCCAGAGTGCGACTACCCCGAGTACCAGTGTCAGCGCCAGCCGACTGAGGCTCGCGATTCGGGTGAGGCCAGGCCCATCCACTTCGACGGACAAGCGGTGTTGTGGCGCCGTGAAACTCTGGACCACCTGCGGTAGGACCATCGCCACCCAGGAGAGGACAATCAGAAGCCTGGCTCGGAAGTCTTCTACGTGGGCCTCGGCCCAGGGAATTCGAACAGGCGTCCGTTCTCGACCGGTGCGCACACGTAATACAGCGTTCACCGTGTGTGCTCCTAGCCCGTATGTACCACCCGCGGCCGCGTGTTGACGTCAGAATATCAGTGCACTGTCGCGACCTGGAGGTTGTCGTAGACGATGGTGACGGGCGCGTTCGTCGTAGTCCCCGACAGGTAGGCCGACACACCGACACGGCCCGACTCGCCGACACCACCGACCGAATCCGTGGCTGTGGTCTGCCACGTCGCCGGCTCACTGGTACCGACCTTCCACACACTCGCTGCCAGCGACACCGGGTCGGTTCCTGTGACCCGCAGATGCGTTCGCAGCATCTCACCAACGCCCACGGATAGCCCTGGGACGGATATCGAATCCAGAGTCGAATCGGAACCGTTCACCGTGCGCACCAGGGACAGCCGCACCGAGCCGCCCGCCTCCACCCTCACCTTGGCGCTGTAGAACGTGTTGGACGAGCGCCGGGCCATCAACATCGAGTAGATCCCGCCGCCCGTCGCCGCCTGCTGCAGACCCATGTCCAGGAACACATCGACGTCGGAACCGTCCACGGGCAACACCGCGGTACCGGTTCGACCCGGCGTCGTCACCGTCACAAGTCCTACACCGTCGCCCACGCTGAAGTCAGCATTCCCACCGGAAACCGCCCACGCACCACCCGTATCAGCCGAGCCCCAACCACTACCCACCAACCGGGTGAACGCATCCGCAGCGATCGCTCCTCCGGCGGGCGCCGAGACCGTGACGTCATGCGAGACGGAGTTGGTCTGGTTGTCGTTGTCGGTCACGGTCAGCTTGATGGTGTAGGTGCCCGCCGCTGCGTACTGGTGCGATGCCGTCTTTCCGGACCCGTTGGCGGAGTTGTCGCCCCAGTCCCAGCTGTAGCTGGAGATGGTCCCATCGGGATCGTTCGAATCGGAGGCGTCGACGGTGGCCGTCAGCCCGTCGGTGGACGGCGTGAACGCCGCGTTGGGCGGCTGGTTGCCCGTCGATGATCCCCAGATGCTGGTGATGGGTGCAGCGGAGGTGCTGTTCAGCAACGATGGCATTCCGAATGCATCCTGTATGGTTCGCAGCACGTTGTAATGGTTGATCTGTTCCGTGTAGTTGCCCGGCGCGACTCCGTCACCGACGATGACGGTGGGGATCTTGTTGTTGTCGCTGTGGTCGTCCTCGTCGAACGACAGGATGAACAGGCTGTTATTCGACTTGGCCCATTGCACGTAGGCATCCATGTTCGCCTGCAGCCACGTGTCGCCTTGCTTGACGGTGCCGTCGTGCATGTCGTTGTCCATGTTCGGTATCACGAAGGACACCGCCGGGAGGTTGGCGAAGCCGGCGGCGTCGGCCGGGAACTGCGAGAACGGAACGCTCGCGCTTCCCGGGACGTTCGAGAAGTTGGTCCACGGGCTGTGCTTTCGCACGTACTTCGGGCTCACCGCTGGGCTCTGACACACGGTCGACCCGACACTCGGCAGGTCCTCGGCGAATCCCATGAATCCCAGGCCGGCGTCGATCAGCTGCGATCCCAGGTTGTCGACGTCGAAGGGGCCGACCGGGCACGAGTCGTCAGTAACTCCCTGGGTGTCGCCGGAGAACAGCGCGATGTAATTCGGCTGGCTGGGATGGGTTTCGGCGAACGAGTTCGTCATGTTGGCGCCCTGGGCGGCCAGCGAGTTGATGTAGGGGGCATCCGTCGTGTTGCCCATGATGGCGTCCTCGGCGCGGTTCTCCTCGAGGACGACGACAACGTGATCGAACGCGGGCACCGCGTCGGACGCGCTGGCCGTCACCTTGGCGGTGGCACTGTCGGTTGCGCCACCGTTGTCGGTCACCGTCAGTTTGACGGTATAGGTGCCGGGCTGGGCATATGTGTGGGTCGCGGTCGCTGAGGCTCCGACCGTGTCATTGCTCCCGTCACCCCAGTTCCACTCGTACGTGGCGACCGTGCCGTCCGGATCCGAGGACCCGGACCCGTCGACCGCCGCGTGAAGGTTGGTGATCGAGGACGTGAATTCTGCCGTGGGAGTCTGGTTCGCCGGAGGTTCGTCTGAGCCGCCAGTTGTGACCGAATAGTTGTCGAACGACGTCACCAAGGGGCCGTTGGTCCCCTGACCGGAGAAGTACCCGTACAGCATGAACCCGCCCGCGGACTGCAGTGCCGCTGTCGAGTCGGTCACGGAAATCTGCCAGTCGGACGGCTCGCTTGTCGAGGCATCCCAGATCTTTGCCTTGATCGTCGTGGGCGACGAACCCGAGACGTCCAGCCGTAACCGAAGTTCTTGGCCAGCGGTGACGGTGAGACCGGGAATCGTCAACGACTGGAGCGATGTCTCGCCGCTGACGTTTCGAACCACGGAGAGCACGACCGAGCCTGTCGTTGTGATTTGTGCCTTGGCTCGATAGTCAGCCGATTGAGTGGCCCTGGCGCCGGCGGCAACCCACACGGAGCCGCCCTCGGGAAGCTTGTCCACCGAGATGTCAACTGTCACATCGGAGTCCGCGACATTCGGTGTCAGCAGTCGAATGGAGGGGCCGGAGCCCTTGGACGATGAAATGTTGCCTTGGCCCGAACTGACCGAGAAGTTGGACGCGGCCCCGGATCGCGTCCACGCCCCGCCGATGTCGGCGGAGCCCCAGCCACCGGACACCGACCGACTAAACGCATCCGCAGCGATGACCTGTGGCGCAGCCGCGACAGTCACCGATACCGTCGCCGGGTCGCTGGTGGCCCCCAGTCCGTCGGTGACGGTGAGCGTGACGGGGTAGGTTCCCGCCGTGTCATAGGTGTGCGACGGCTTGGCGGCGGTGGAGGTCTTGCCGTCACCGAAGTCCCACGAGTAGCCGGTGATGCCGGCGCCGTCGGACGCGGTCGAGCCGCTGCCGTCGAAGGTCACGGTCATGCCGGACACCTGCGGATCGGCGATCTTGGCCACCGGATCGGCGTGCGTGACGGTGACCTTCCTGGTCACCGGCGTCGACTGGGTCTGCTCGCCGTCCGTCACCGTCAGGGTGATCGTGTAGTCATCCGCCGTGGCGTAGGTATGCTGCGCCGTCGGCGCCGTGGTGTCCTGCGGGTCCGAACCGTCACCCCAGTCCCACGAGTAGGTGGCGATCCCCGCGCCGTCCGCCGCCGAGGAACCGGATCCGTCGACCGACACCGACAGCCCGTCGGCGTTCGCAGTAAAGGACGCGGTCGGCGCCTGGTGGCTACTCGCCGTCACACCCTTGCTCAGCGACGCCGTGCCACCCATGCTGTCGGTCACCGTCAGCTTGACGGTGAAGTCGCCGTCGTTCGCGTAGGTGTGCGTGGCGGTCTTGCCGGAACCCGGCGCGCTGCCATCACCCCAGTCCCAGGTGTAGTCGTCGATGGTGGCACTGTCAGACGTGGTCGTGCCGGAGGCGTCGACGGTCAGAGCATGCTGGTCCATGGACGCCTGGAAGGCGACCGTCGGATCGGCATGCTCCACCGTGACGTCCTTGGGGACCGCGGCCGACGTCGCGCCGGTGCTGTCCGTGACCACCAGGGTGATCGTGTAGGTGCCGTTGGACGCGTAGGTGTGCGACGCCGTAGCCGTCGTGGTGTCCTCCGGGTCGGTCGTGTCACCCCAGTCCCAGGTGTACTTCGCGACGGAGGCGCTGTCGAATGCCTGCGAGGCCGAGGCGTCCACCGAGGCGGACAAGCTGTCGCCGGTCACCGTGAAGGACGCCGCGGGATTCTGGTGCACCGTCACCTGCTGGGTGGCGGTGTCCGTCAGCCCTTGGTCGTCGGTCACCGTGAGGGTCACCGTGTAGGTGCCGCTGGTGGCGTACAGGTGGGTGGCGTTGGCGCCCGTCCCGGTCTCGTCGTCGCCGAAGTCCCAGGCGTACGTCGTGATGGTGTGACCGTTCGCGGCCTGCGACCCGGTCGCGTCGAAGTCCACCGCCAGTCCGTCGGAGGTGTCGGTGAACGAAGCGGACGGCGTCGTGCCGCTTCCGACCCCGTAATGCGCCAGCACCGTGGCCGCGTCCAGTTCGGTGCTGTAGATGGCGGCATTGTCGATCTGGCCCTGGAAGTAGGGCGCCCCACTCCAGGTGGTGTCGCCGCCGACCCGCCAGTAGCCGACGTAGTCCTGCGCCGCGGTCTGCGTGCCGGTGGCGACCTTCTGCCCATCCAGGTAGAGGGTCATCCCGTCGGGGCCCTGGGTGGCGACGACCTGGTGCCACTGACCGTCGTTGTAGGTGCCCGGGCTCGTGATGACGTTCTGCGAGCCTGTCCAGACCCCGAAGTTCACGTGGCCGGAGGCGTCCAGGTAGATGTGCCGGTCGTAGTTGTTCGAGCTTCCGGATGCGGCGTTGCCGAATCCGATGATCTTGCCGCCGGCGGTGCTGGTGGTCTTGAACCAGGCTTCCTCGGTGTAGACGGTGGGATTGTCCACGGGCGTCTGGGCGACCACGACTCCGGTGCTGCCGTCGAAGGTCGGGGAGAGGGACCCGGGAATCGATCCCTGGCCGCCCGGGGTGACGCCGCCCTGGTAGGTTCCGTCGTTGCCGCCGTCACCGCTGTCCAGCGCCGTCGTCGCGCCGGCGCCCTCCCCGAGTCGCCAGAACAGGTACGGATCGCTCTGGTTCACCAGGGTGGTGTAGTCGTCGGCGACCTTGATCTGCCGGCTGGAGGTGGCGGTGGCACCGTCGCCGTCGGTGACGGTGAGGGTCACCTGGAAGGTGCCGCCCGCGGTGTAGGCGTGGCTGGCGGTCTTGCCGGTGGCGGTGCCGCCGTCGCCGAACGACCAGGCGTAACTGGCGATTGGGCCTTCGGCATCGGAGGACGACGATCCGTCGACCGACACGTTCATCCCGTTCAGGGACGACACCACGAACGCCGAGGTGGGGGCCTTGTTCGGCTGTTTCCCGGTCGCCAGGGTGTACTGGTTGGCGATCTCGGTGCCGGCCAGTTCGGTGGAGTAGACGGCGGCCTCGTCGATGGTGCCCTGGAAGTAGGAGCTGGTGGGTTCGTCGGGCCAGCCCTCGAGTCGGTCGCCGCCGACGCGCCAGTACCCGGTGTAGTCCTGGGCATTGGTGTACGCCGCATTCGACGCCACAAGGGTCCCATCGACGTACAGGTTCATGCCGTCCGGTCCCTGCGTTGCCACCACCTGGTGCCAGGTGCCGTCGTTGTAGCTGACTGCGGTCGTCAGGGTGTGGTACCCGCGGTCGTAGGTGCCGAAGACGAGGTGGCCGTCGTCGGTCATGTAGACGTGGCGGTCATTGTTGGTGGACGGCCCCGACCTGGAGTCACCCAGACCGATGATCTTTCCACCGGAGGTGGTGGTCGTCTTGAACCAGGCCGACTCGCTGTAGGTGGTGGGGTCGCTGACGCTGTTCTTCGCCACGACGTATCCGTTGCTGCCGTTGAAGTCCGCGGCGGTGTTCGACACCCCGTCCAGGGCGCCAGTCTGGCCGAAGGTGACGCCGCCGCTGACCGTGCCGGGGTTGCTGTAGGCCCCCGAGTCGACCGCCGTGGTCGAACCGACCGCATCCCCGAGCCGCCAGTACAGGGACGGGTCGTGCGTGTAGACGTCCTTGCCGAAGTCGTCGGTGGGCGCCGCGGGAACCCCGGGGATGCTGTAGCCGGCCGTCTGGTATTGGGTCCGAACCTGGAAGCGGCTCAGCGCCGTCGGGAAGATCGCCACGTCGTCGATGGCGCCGGCGAAGTAGTCGCTGCGTGGCCTGTTGGTCCAGCCACTGAGGTTGTCGCCGCCGACACGCCAGTACCCGCTGTAGACCTGCGCCGACGTGATATCGGTCCGTGAGGCGACCTGCTGCCCGTCCAGGGACAGGGACATTCCGGCCGGGCTGAGCGAGGCGACGACCTGGTGCCACCGACCGTCGTTGTACGAGCCCGTGGTGTTCAGCGTCTGGACCGATCCCGGGTACACGCCGAACCAGATGCGGCCGTTGTTGTCCATGTAGACGTGGCGGTCGTAGCTGGATGAGTTGCCCGATGTGGCATCACCGAACCCGACGATCTTGCCGCCGCTTCTGGTGGTGGTCTTGAACCATGCGCTGATCGTGAAGCTTTGCGGGCCGTCGATCGCCGTCTGGCTGGCGGCGTACCCGGAACTGCTCCCGGAGAATGTCGAGGCGGTGTCCGTGTCGCCGTCGATGGCGCCGGCCGTCCCCGGAGTCACTCCCGATCCGGCGGTGAGGTCACTGAATCCGGCCCAGTCCTGCACGGTTGTGGACCCGGAAGCCTGATCGAAGCGCCAGAAGTTCGACGCACCGTCCTGCAGCACGCCTTCGACATACGGGTTCGGCGCGCCATCGGCCACGGTCACCGAGTACTGCGGGGAATGCGACTCATTGCCGTCCGGGTCATAGGCGTAGACGCGATAGGTGTGCGTTGAGCCCGGCGTCAGTCCCGTATCGACATATCCCAGAGCCGGCCGGTTCCAGAAGGTGGAGTCGACAACCTGGGTGTCTACCGGATCGGCGGTCTTGCCGTCGCGGACAATCTTGTAGGTCAGCGTCATGTCGTCGCGATCCCAGTTGGCGGGAAAGGCGATCCGCGCCGTTCCGGGACTCACGGACCTCACCGAGGCAGTCCACTTCGTCCCGGCCAGAACCGGACCCTGCTTGGCGGGCGCGGTCGGCCGCGTTGCAAAGCGGACAAGGCCCTGTTGGGCCGTTCCGTTGACCTTCGGGAACTCTCCGCCCATCACCACGTATTGGCCGTTACCGGTGACATCCCAGGCCGCCTGGGACTGCCCGGTGTAGGTTCCGACCGTGAAGTCCGGGAACCAGTCGTACATCGACGGGCTGGGGGTTCCGTACCAGTCATAGTACGTTCCGCCGGCTTGAGGGTCGTGCGACATCGTGCCGGTCACTGCCTTGGTGAACGCGATGGCGTGGCGCATGTTGATGTAGCGGGGATTCGACTCGGGGAAACCTCCGACTACATCGCACAGGTGGGCGTGACTTACCGTGTACACGCTCGTGCCGTCGGAGTACGCGCCGTAGGTGTCGCCGTGGCAGTTCTCCATCCACTCGATATCGCCGGAGTCAGGATCCACGCGAAACGCGCCCTCGAGGTTGCCCTCGTCGACAGTGCCGAAACCCCATCCGGTGCCGTACACCGAATCGCCGTCGGCGCTCAGGTTATAGATGCCGGCCCTGGAGCCGCTATTGCGAACCACACCGATGATCGACCATGGTTCCAGGGCACCGGTCGAGGGATCGAGGGCGGCGAGGCCGCGAGAGGTGACTCCGTTGACCGTGTTGAATCGTCCGCCCGCGATGACCTTCGACCCATCGGGCGTGATCACCATGGTGTCGACCTGGAGATCGGCCGTGGGAGCCCAATCCAGCAGCGCACCGTCAGAAGCGCGGAAGGCTGCCAGCTTGGATCGGTTCTGGCCGTTCGCCGCGGTGAAGAGCCCGCCGACGTAGACAGTCGAATTCGTGGCCGCGATGGCGTTTACCGTCGTGTTGATATCTGGCCGGAAGGAACTGATCAACGCGCCGGTCGCGGTGTCGAACGCGGCGATGCGGTGGCGGGTCTGACCATTCACGGTGGTGAATGCGCCGCCGATGTACAGCCGCGAGCCGTCCGGTGACAGCGTGACGACCTGCACGACTCCGTTGACGCTCGGCGCGAAAGACGTGATCAGATTCCCGGTGGACAGGTTGTAGGCGAGCAGGTTCGACCGCGGAGTCTGGTTGGTGCCAGACGCCGCTCCAGCGGGGCGTGCATTCGCGAAGCTGCCGCCGGCATAGACCGTGTTGTCGTGGATGGCCTGGGACCAGACGACACCGTCGATCTGCACGGTCGGCAGGGCATCGGCGGTCACCATGGACGATGCCGCTTGCATGACCGGTCCTGGGCCGGGAAGGTCGTCCGCCGCGGCGTTCGGGGCGATCGTGGCGCCGACGACAACCCCGATTGTCGTCATGGCGATCACCGCCAGGATGCTGATCCACCGGCGAGGTGCCGGTGCGAGGGTCGAGCTCATGTAAGTCTCCTGACTCACGTTGGGGTACCGCGGAAAAGCACGACTGGAGCTTTGGAGGTGTAACTGACGCTGACGGTCATGGGCTTGCGTAATGAGGCCGGAACGGTGAAGACGTAGACGGCGCTGGCGGACTCCCCGGCGGCTAAAGCTCCCGTGAATGGACGCGCCGGAGTGGTGGTGATGGAAGGCCTGGGGGAACCGTCCGACCCGGTCAGGGTGACCGAGACCAGATTCAGATTGATCGTCTTCGCCGACCCGTTCTCGATGGCGATCGTGAGCGCCACTCCGGACCCGGAGACCTCACCGGGGCTTTGCGCCTTCGCCTGGATGGACTTGACAGAGGCGATGCGCGCCGTCACCTTGCCACCGAAGGCTGCCTTCGCAGTCAGCGGCACCGGCGGTTTGGTCGTGACCGCATGGGATTCGTCAGTCTTGTGGATGTTCCCGGTGCCGCCCGGCGGTGGGACCGGCGTCGTCCGCTCCGAATGCTTGGTCACCGCCGTCGAGCCGGATACGCCCTTGACGCCGTTGCCGGCCGACAAGTCCGTTGTCTCGGGAGCAGTGTCGCTGGTGTTCGATCCGACGCCGCTGTAAGCCGATCCTGCCCGCGACTGCGTGGAGGGGGCCGTCGCGCCTGAACTCGAGACCGTCGCATTTCCGTTCGATGACGTGAGTCCGGAGCCGGTCGGAGTGGACGTGCAGGCTGAGAGCGTCAGGACGGCCAGCGTCACGCCGACCGCCCATCGCCGTGCGGAGCGGAGCCCCGCTCCCGCGGCTCGCCGAGCCAGGATGGTACTCATGCTGCCGGCTGCTCCGTGGGCTCGACATCGGATGCCATGTGCCACCCGGCACCCTGCGTGGCCAAGGCCCGATTGCGGCGCCGATCGGCGGCGAGTTGCCGGCACAGGTCCTCGTACTTGTCCGCCACGTCGTCCCAGTCGTAGCCAGCGGCGCGCAGCCTGCTCAGGTGCCCCCGACGAATGGCATCGGCAGAGTCGTCCTCGGCGCGCTCCATGCCTCGGCAGACGTCGTCGGCCGTGGTGAAGTAGCGTCCGGCGTCCCCGAGCACCTCACGGTTGAACACCACGTCATAGGCGTTGGTTGCCGCGCCCGCCCCGATGGCACGGAGCAGCGACGGGTTGGTGCCGCCGACGGAGTGCCCGTGCCAGTACACGAACGCGTTCGCGTACAGCTGGTCCAGCAGCTGCTGATCCCAGACGCCGCCCAGCAGGCGGACCCTGTCATCTGCCAGCGACCGAACCTTCTCGGTGTACTCGTGCGCGTACGGGGCCGAGCCAACCACCACCAGCGGCTTGGTTGCCCCGCTGCGTCGGTAACCGTCGACGATCACGTCGACGTGATTCTCCGGCTCGAAACGAGCTACCACTAGGTGATACTCGTTCGGCGTCAGGTCCAGTTCGGCCAACCGGTCGGAGTTCCGCCCGACAACCGGTGCGCCGTAAGAGATCAGCGTGGTGTCAACGTCGAAGCGCTGTCGGTAGTAGGCCTGGATGCCCGCCGCGTCGGCGATCAGGGCGTCCGACCACCGAACCGCGAGGCGTTCCGCGATGCGGTAGTAGCGACGACCGGCTGGCCCCCACTTGCCGCGCTGCCACTCCAGGCCGTCCACATGTGTGGCGACCGGAATGCGGGCCGCCCGAACCACCGGCAGCCACGGGGCGTTCGCGGAGTTGAAGACCAGGGCGACGTCCGTACGGTGCCCGAGCAGGTGGCCCACCGACAGGCCGGTGTGGCTCAGCGTTTCCAGCGACCGGCGGCGCATGGAGGGCAGGTGCACCAACTGCATACCGAGGTGGGTGGCCGGCGGCGGAGTGTCTGCCGCGGAGTTCCGGCAGTAGACGACGACCCGATGACCGCGCTCGACCAGTCGCCGGCCAACCTCCTCCACGCACGTCTCGAATCCGCCGTACCTGGCCGGGACGCCTCGAGTTCCCACCATGGCGATGTTCAGAGCACGGCCGGCCACGTCACACCGCCGCCGACTGCGGGTCCGACACCGGGGCCGGCGCTTCCGCCGGCGACCGGTGAGCCACCGGCGTCAGCCGGGTCAAAGACATCGCGAGAACGCCGACGCCCAGCGCCACCGCGCCCGCGAGCAACCACACCCCGAGCGACGGGAGGGCGGAGCGAGCGGCGCCGGCCGCGGCATCTGTCGAGCTTGCGCCGGCGGATCCGCCGGACTGCATGCCCATCACCATCGGTACCCCCATCGCGAGACCGGCAAGTGCTAGCAGCAGCAGGCCGATTCGGCTTCTCATCAACGCACTCCCGCCTGACCCACCGAAAGCAACAGGTGATTACATTCAGTGACTAATGCCAAGGGCTTCCCACCCGGATGTACAGAAGGAATATAACAGTTCGTGATCGCTCCGACGCCTCTGCAGTGGCGCACAGGGAGAAATTCACCCTTTAGGGGTAGGCGTCCGTTCACTGTCGGTGCTATCGAGGTTTCAACAGGCAGCGGTCCACGCTGCCGACGGTCCCAGCGCCATGCCGGAGCCCCGGTTGCCGTCACTCGAATGGGGTGTCCCCGACGAGGCGCGGCCGGCTCGGATCGCGGTTTGGGGTCCCGGCGCGTCGTGCGGCTAGTGCAGCCAATGGACTCGGCGTCGTGCAGCCCGGCGCTCCCGTTGCACTCGACTCAGTCGGCGGCCGCAGCGTGAGGCACGGATCAATTCCGCGACAACCGCCCCCGACGGAGTCGGAAGCCCTCGCCGAGCCGATGCAGGCATCCGGTCGGGCCGCCACCCGTACATGAGATCGACCCGGGACGCCGGCGCGCAGCGAACTCGACGGATACCTCGGCCGCTGTGCCGATCGAGCCACCTCTCCTGCCACCACCACAACCCGTGCACGGAGCCGGCAGAAGATCAGGGGCGGCGCCTCCCCGGATGGCTCGACTGCCGCCGTACCCGCGACCAGCCAAGCGCCAGACTGTTGAACTCAGGTCACCCGCCGCGCTGTCACGACCATCCCCCAGCATGTCCCAGGTCGTCGACGTCATATCCGAATCTCGCGATACGGTGGCCAAGCCGCACGCGAATGCGGCGCGCCTCGCGGGGCCCAACTCTCGGAGCGATCATCGATTCGAGCGCTCTCACCACCGACTTACGAGGATTACCTGCGGAGTTGAGCAGTTCTTCCGGCCGCAATGGGCTTCCTTCGGCAATCTTCTTCCAATACAGACCGTACGGACGATTGGAATCTCGTATGTGGTCGGTGCTGACCGACAATTCAGGAATGCCTAGCGCCTTGGACATCTCTGACAGCGTGTGGTCTGGATTCGATATCAAGGACTCGTAGGGGATGACGTAGCAACGCGTAAGATGCGGCAAATCATCCCTGAAGATCTCCATGGCGTGCAGCCAGTGCTCGACGACGGAATGCAGATTGAATCCAACTTTCACGAGCCTAGGAGACCACTTGCGAACGGCGAGGGCTTGGACAATCGGGTGCCGGGTCATGATGACAAACCGTGCCTCAGGCATCGCCGCCTGGAGAAAGCGGGTCCGCACGATGTTGCTCGGAGTCTTCTCGACGAAGTAGTCGGTGGCCTTGTTTTCGAAGTACGGGCTCCAAGAGTCGTACAGTGACGTCGCTACCGCTCGGGCGTCACTGCAGTCCCGTTCCGTGAGGTGCCCAGCAGAATTGTAGGCCCAGCGGACGACGCGACCCTTCGGGAATAGTCGACGGTCGCCGAGCTGCCTGTCCGTCGAATACACAGATTGAAGGAACTGACCTTCGTCTTCGAATACCTTGGTATTGGTCAGCCCAGTAATCGCGGGGCTCGCGGCTAGTGTTTTTGCCAAAAGCGTTGTGCCACTTCGATGCAGCCCGCCGATGAATATCGGTATCAAAGGTGCCCACCCTCGCCTACTCAGTAGCTTCAGTCAATGCTTGCCTCACGCAACGACAAACTTGCCGCCCAGCAGCAAGGAACAAGCGCAAAAGCGCACGTTTCATCAATCCTGAGCATAACCTAGCTCTGGACTTGCGTGGCCCCAGGTCAGCCGCATCCGCCACGACGGAGCCGCAGACTCTGCCTGGCCGGGATCACGCTGCAGGCGGGTGTACCTCGTCCAGCACCCCGCGGCAGTACGCGAGGAGCTCGGCATCACGCAGCGCGGGCGATCCCATCGCGCCCGACTCGGTGGGCGGTCGCAGCGTCAGGGTGCGGGTGGTCTCCCGGTAGCTGGAGCCCTTGTACAGCCGGGCCATCCGCAGCTGACGGGATTCCGGCAGCTCGGGGCCCACGAACCGCAGCCCGTGCGAGCCGAGCGTCACCTCGCTCACCCCGGCCTCCTGGCAGGCGTGCCGGAACGCGGCGACCGCCAGCAGGTTCTCCACCTCCGGCCCGGGCGGCCCGTACCGGTCGACCAGCTCCGCGCGCACCGCGTCCAGCTCCTCGCCGTCCCGGGCGGAGGCGATCCGCCGGTACGCGTCCAGCCGCAGCCTTTCGGAGTCGATGTAGTCGTGCGGGATGTTGGCGTCCACCGGCAGCTCGATGCGTACCTCGGCCGGTTCCTCCTCGAGGTGTTCCCCCGCCGCCTCGCCGGCCGCCTTCTTGAACGCCGTCACTGCCTCGCCGACCAGCCGCACGTACAGGTCGAAGCCGACCCCGGCGATGTGTCCCGACTGCTCGGCGCCCAGGATCGATCCGGCACCGCGGATCTCCAGATCCTTCATCGCGACCGCCAGCCCGGCGCCCAGCGCGGAGTTCTGCGCGATGGTGGCCAGCCGGTCGTGGGCGGTCTCGGTCAGCGCGTGGTCGGCCGGGTACAGGAAGTAGGCGTAGCCGCGCTCCCGGCCGCGGCCGACCCGGCCACGCAGCTGGTGCATCTGCGATAGGCCCAGGATCTCCGAGTGGTCCACGATCAGCGTGTTGGCGTTGGAGATGTCCAGGCCGGTCTCCACGATGGTGGTGCACACCAGCACGTCGAACTCGCGCTGCCAGAACCCGTTGATCACCTTCTCCAGGGTGTGCTCGTTCATCTGGCCGTGCGCGACCGCGATCCGCGCCTCCGGAACCGCCTCCCGCAGCCGCCTGGTCACCGCCTCGATGTCCTTGACCCGGTTGTGCACGAAGAACACCTGGCCGTCCCGCAGCAGCTCGCGCCGGATGGCCGCGGCGACCAGCTTGTCGTCGTAGCCCCCGACGTAGGTCAGGATCGGGTGCCGGTCCTCCGGCGGGGTGGTGATGGTGGACATCTCCCGGATGCCGGCCAGGCTCATCTCCAGGGTCCGCGGGATCGGGGTGGCCGACATGGTCAGCATGTCCACGTTGGCGCGCAGCGCGGTGATGTGCTCCTTGTGCTCCACCCCGAACCGCTGCTCCTCGTCCACGATCACCAGGCCGAGGTCCTTGTAGCGGATGGTGGGCTGCAGCAGCCGGTGGGTGCCGATCACGATGTCCACGGTGCCCTCGGCCAGCCCACGGATGGTCTCCTTCGCCTCCCCGTCGTCGGTGAACCGGGACAGGCCCTTGACGTTCACCGGGAATGCGGCCATCCGCTCGGAGAAGGTGGTCAGGTGCTGCTGAGCCAGCAGCGTGGTGGGCACCAGCACCACCACCTGCTTGCCGTCCTGCACCGCCTTGAATGCGGCCCGCACGGCGATCTCGGTCTTGCCGTAGCCCACGTCACCGGAGACGATGCGGTCCATCGGCACCGGCCGCTGCATGTCCGCCTTCACCTCGTCGATGGCGGTGGCCTGGTCGGGTGTCTCGGTGAATGGGAAGGCGTCCTCCAGCTCCCGCTGCCACGGGGTGTCGGCGCCGAAGGCGTGCCCCGGCGAGGAGGCCCGCTCGGCGTAGAGCTGCACCAGCTTGGCGGCGATCTGCCGGACGGCCTTGCGCGCCCGGCCCTTGGTCTTGGCCCAGTCCGAGCCGCCCAGCTTGTTCAGCGCCGGCACCTCGCCGCCGACGTAGCGGGACAGCTGGTCCAGCGAGTCCGTGGGCACGTACAGCCGGTCGCCGGGCTGGCCTCGCTTGGACGGGGCGTACTCGACCACCAGGTAGTCGCGCACCGCGCCGCCGGAGCGTCGCTGCACCATCTCGACGTAGCGGCCGATGCCGTGCTGGGCGTGCACCACGTGGTCGCCGACCTGCAGGGTGGCCGGGTCGATGGCATTGCGCCGGCGGCCGGGCATGCGGGTGACCGTCTCCGGGGCGCCGCCCCGGTTGCCGGTCAGGTCGGCCTCGGTGATCACGGCGAGGTTGGAGCGCTCGAGGACGATGCCGTCCTCGAGGTGGCCGCAGGTGACGGTGACGAGGTCCTGGTGGGGCTCGCCGTCCATGCCGTCGCGCTGCACGACGGCGCCGACGTCGGCCTGGCCGAGCAGCTCGGCCGCCCGGTCGGCGGTGCCGGGACCGACCACCACGACCACGGCGGTGCCGCCGGCGGCCAGCCGCTGCTTGGTGTCCTCGATGGCGCGTGCGATGTCGCCGCGGTAGCTGGGCGCGGCGGTGACGGACGGCTCCTGGGGTGCGGCGGACAGGTCGGTGGCCGTCGATCCCTTCGAGCCGGGTGTGCCGTCCGGTCCGGCCGGGACTGCTGGATCGATGGCTGCGTCGCCGGCGAACGGCGCGATGCGCCACAGCGGCAGGTCGCGGTCCTCGATGGCGTCCAGGGTGTCGGCCAGGTCCCGGTACGCGGACTCGCCCAGGTCGATGGGCGCCTGGCCGCCGCCGGCGGCGGCCATCCAGGACGCGGCCAGGAACTCGGCGCCGGTGCGCACCAGGTCGTCGGCGCGGGTGCGGATCC